>DATLZA010000135.1 GCA_035574235.1 Planctomycetota bacterium
GACGCGCCGCAGCCGCCGCCGGAAGGCCAGCCGCGCCGCGATGGCCGGCCACAGGTCGGGCGCCGCCGGAACGCGCGCCTCCCGCAGAAGCCGCTCCTGGCGCGCGATCGCCGCCGCCCGCTCCGCGCACGCGGGACAGGCCGCCTCGTGGGCGCGGGCCTCCGGCGACCCGTCGAAAAACGCCTCGCGGAATTCGTCGCACGTCATTCTTCGTCCTCCCGCCGCGTTTCCCCGAGAAGCGCCCGGAGCGCCTCGTGGGCCGCGAACAGCCGGGATTTCACCGTTCCCACCGAAAGCTCCAGGACCTCGGCGATCTCCTCGTAGGAGAGTCCCTCGAGGTACCGGAGCCCCACCACCGCCCGGAGCTTGGGCGAAAGCCGCGCCACGGCCCGCGCGACGGTCTCGTCCAGGGGCCGGCCCTCCCCGGAAGGGGGCCCGGCGCGTCCGTCTCCGGCCGCCCGCTCCCGCAGGCGCGCCCGCCGCGCCGCCTCCTCGGCGCGGTTGAGCGCGTGGTTCACCGCCACCCGGAAGAGCCAGGTGGAAAACTTGCTTTCGAACTTGAAGCGCCCGAGCTCCCCGTGGAGCTTCACGAACACCTCCTGGACGGCGTCCGCCGCGGCGTGGTACTCGCCCAGGATCCTCCAGGCGGTGGCGAACACCCGGTCGCGGTACCGCTCGTAGAGCGCGCGGAAGGCCTCCGGGTCCCCCCGGAGGTGCCGGCGCACCAGCGCCTCGTCGTCCACCGTCCTCCCCCTTCCGACAGCCGGGAACGCCCGCGGGTTCGGCGCCCATGGTAGCCGAACGCCCCCCGCCGCGTCACGGGGGAGGAACGCGCGGTCCCTCTCCGGCCTTCGACGAGCACACCGTGCGGGAGGCGGTTCTCAACGCGCTGACCCATCGGGACTACCGACATAACGGGTCGGTCATCGTCCGATAGTACCCTCGGCGGCTGGAAGTCGTCAGCCCCGGAGGTTTCCCGCCGGGAATCAGCAAGGATAATCTCCTCTGGGAGCACAATCCCCGCAACCGACGTCTCGCCGAAGTCCTGGCCCGCTGCGGCCTCGTGGAACGGGCGGGCCAGGGAATCGATGTCATGTATCGAGCTTGCATCCAGCAAAGTAAGCCCCTTCCCGATTTCTCGCGCAGCACCGAGAATTCCGTTTTCCTGATTCTGAACGGGGAAATCCAGGATCCCGAGTTTCTGCGGTTCTTGGAGGAAATCGGGAAGGAACGGCTGGCGACGTTCGGTATCGAGGATCTTCTTATCCTGGATCTCGTTCACCGCGAGCAACCGATCCCCGACTCCCTGACGTCCCGTCTTGCGCCCCTCGTGGAGCAGGGAGTCCTCGAACGCGTGGGTCGCGGACGCGGGGTCCGATATCTTCTATCCCGGCGGTTCTATCGATTCCTGGGGCGTCCGGGAGTTTACACCCGCAAGCGGGGACTCGACCGGCGGATGAATAAGACGCTGCTCCTCAAACATGTCGAGGAAGCCGGCGAGTGGGGCGCAAGCTTTCAAGAACTCCAGCAAGTGCTGCCCGCCCTCAGCCGCCACCAGATCCAGTCGCTCCTGCGGGAACTTAAACGGGAAAACGAGATCATGGTGAGCGGTCGAACCCGGGGTGCACGTTGGTACCCGTCGTCGAAAAAACGCAATCCGACGCAATAGAACGCAATTCGACGCAATTCTGAGGAGGCCCCCAGGGCGGGGGGTTCGACCTATCGCCCCCCGGCGCGCTCCAGCCGCTCCACCAGAACCGCCGCCGCGTCGTAGCGCACCTGCACCGTTCCCGTCACGACATAGGGGCCCACCGTCCCCACGAGCCGGCTCCAGCGCCGGTACGCCGCCGGAAACATCACCGCTTCGAACAGCCCCTCCTCGTCCTCGAAGGTCAGAAACCCCATCGGCTCCTCGCGCGACGTCCGCGCCCCCCGCCCCGTCGCCAGAAGCCCCGCCAGCCGCACCCGCCGCCCCGCCCGCGCCGAAAGGCCCGCGCTGCCCGGCCCCGGCCGAGGGCCCCGCCAGAGATGCCCGAGCGGATGCCCCCGCACCGAAAGCCCCAGGATCCCGAACTCGTGGAAGAACTTCTCCTCCTCCGTGAAGTCCGGCCGCCGCGGCGCCGGCGCCCCGCCCGAAAGCGCCGCCAGAAGAATCTCCGGCCGCGTCCCCCCCGCCCAGTCGAGCGCTCCCGAGAGGGCCAGATTCCGCCGCGACGGCCGCGAAATCCGCGCCCGCTCCAGAAAATCCCCCAGCGACGCGAACGGCCGCCCCGCCAGAATCTCCTCGATCTCCCGCCCCTCCAGTCCC
>DATLZA010000136.1 GCA_035574235.1 Planctomycetota bacterium
CGTGGGGGATTCCGGGGACGGGGGGTCTTTTTCCGACGCCGGGTGTGGGGGGAGTTCAGTACAGGGTCTTTGTGGCGGATTTCGGGCGGCGGGAGGTGAGCTTTTTCCGAAGCGACGACGGGTCGGGGAGTCCGCTTTTCCTGATCGAAAATCCGCGGGTGATCGAGGCGCTCCGGAAGCGCTCGGTTCCGTGGCGGTAGCCGGTCCCGGGGGGACGGGTGCGTTCCCCGGCGGCGGAGCCGGGGGGCTGAGCTATAATTCTCATGCGGCCCGGGGGGCGGGAGCCGCGGCGATCGGGGAAGAGGCACCATGCAGATCCCGGAGGACGACGTCTTCCTGGGACGGACCGTTCTTGAGCGCAAGCTCGTTTCGCGGGAAGCGCTCCTCGAATGCCTCTTCCAATGCGCCCAGGAGCGCAAGGCGGGCCGGCCTCGACCGCTGGGGGTTCTTCTCGTCTCCCGGGGCCTGCTGCTTCAGGAGGATCTCGACGCGATTCTGGCCTCCCGCGTGGCCGCGGGCGGCGCCGAGCGCCCGCTCAGCGAGGCGGAGGTCGGGCGGCTCCTCGTCGCCGCGGGGCTCCTTTCGCGGGAAAACGTCGAGGAGTGCGTCCGTCTCCAGGAGGAAATGCGCCGCGCGGGCAAGACTCCGCCTCCCCTCGGGCAGCTGGCCGTGCATCGCGGTTACGTGAGCGAGCCTCAGCTGCGGCGCGTCCTCGGCTATCAGCGCAAGCTCGTCTACGAATGCTCCGCCTGCCGGGTGCGGATCCACGCCGCGCCGCCCCCGCCCGGGAGCCGGTACCGGTGCCGGACGTGCGGAAGCCCGCTCGTTCCCGCGGAGCCCGCGCCCGCGCCGGCGGCCTCTCCCCTGGCGCTTCGCGAGGCGGAGCGGGGCGAGGATACGCAGATGGAAATCGACCGCGCGGTGGCCGCCTTCCTCAAGCAGAAGGAGCTCGTCCGGCGGGACCAGCTCCGCGAGGCCCAGCGGCTCCAGATGGAATTCGCCCGCTACGGCCTCGTGGTGCCGCTTCTCGAGCTCGTGCGCCGGATCGGCGCGATCACCCTGGAGCAGCAGAAGAATCTGGAGGCGCGGAACTTCGCGGGAATGGTCCGGGGACCCGACTGGAAGGGTCAGCTCGTCCCGGGATATCGCCTCCTTTCGCGCGTCGCCGTCGGCGGGTTCGCCTCCATCTGGACGGCGGAGCCGCTCTTCGGGTCCGGCCGCGTGGCGATCAAGATCCTCCACCCCGAGCGCGCGCAGGATCCCCGCTCGGTGGCGCGCTTCGAATGGGAGGCGATGCTCCTGCGGCGGTTCGAATGTCCGTCGATCGTCCGGGGCCTCGACCACGGGTTCGAACGGGGCACGCATTACGTCGTCATGGAATACGTGGAGGGACGCTCCCTGGGACAGGCGCTCTCCGAAACGGGAGCCTTCCCGGCGCGCGACGCGCTCGCCCTGGCGCGCCAGGTCGCCGAGGCCCTCCGGTATCTCCACGGCCAGGGATACCTCCACCGGGACATCAAGCCGGACAACGTTCTCCTCGAGGCTTCGGGGCGGGCCAAGCTCTGCGATCTCGGATTCTCCGTGCCCATTCCGCGGCACGGCGCCGACGGCGGACGCCCGAAAACGGTCGTGGGCACCGCGGGATACATGTCTCCGGAGGCGCTCGAGGGCCGGCCGACCCTCGGAGTGGGCGGCGATCTTTACGCTCTCGGGATCCTCCTCTATGCGCTCCTGACCGGCCACGAACCCTACACGGGGGCCAGCTCGCAGGAAGTCGTGACCGATCAGATCGAATCCGGGCTGCCCGTGCCGAACCTGATGCTCGTGCCGGCGCCGCCTTCGGTCGTCGCGCTGCTCAAGCGCCTGATGCACCCGGATCCTGACCGGCGGTTCCGGTCGGCGGACGAGGTCCTGGCGGCGCTCGGGAATCTGGCCGTTTCGTAGTTCGTTCGGGAGGCGATCGGCGTGTCGGCCGACGACGCGGCGTTCGGAAAGTTCCTTCTGGACCGGGGCCTTCTCGCGCCGGAGGAGTACGAGGAGGCCGAGCGGGAGCGGCGCGCCTCCGGGCGTCCGCTCGCCGAGATCCTGGTCGCCCGCAAGTACCTCAACCCGGTCCAGGTGGCCGACGCCGCCGCGGCGATGAATCGGCGGGTGCGCTTCTGCGCCTCGTGCCGGGGGCCGGCGTACGTCACGCGCCTCATGGAGGAAGGGGAACGCTGCCCGCGGTGCCTGGGACCCCTCGAATGGCAGGCCGAGGCGGTGGTGGCGCAGATCCGGGATCTCGACAAGCTCGTCCAGCTCACCCGGGACGAGCTGCCTCCGGACGTCCAGGCCGCGCGCTCGGTGCCGGGCCGCATCTTCGGCAAATACATCCTCCTCCAGGAGGTCGGGCGCGGCGGGGCCGGCGTGGTCCACAAAGCGTGGGACACGATGCTGGCCGAGTACGTCGCCCTCAAGTTCGTTCGGGATCCCGGTCCGGCCGCGGGATCCGACCGCGAAGCCCGCCGGGCGCGGGAGGAGCGGATTCTGGACCTTCTGCAGGAAGCGCGGGCGGCGCTCCGGCTGCGCCATGAGCACATCGTGGCCGTGCGCGACCTCGGACGCGTGGGCGACCAGTTCTACATCGCCATGGATTACGTGGAAGGCCGGACGCTGGCCGACGACATCCGGGAGGCTCAGCGGCGGGGCCTGCTGTCGCCGCTCTACGAGGATCCGGTCTTCTACCTGGGCGTCGTGCGCGACGTCGCCAACGCGATCCATTACGCCCATACGTTTCCCCGGCCGATCGTGCACTGCGACCTCAAGCCGGGCAACATCCTTCTGAGCGCGGCCGGAGCGGCCTACGTCATGGACTTCGGCCTGGCGCGCGCCCTGGGACGGGGTCCGGCCGAGTCCGGAGAAGCGGACGAGCGCGTCCGCGGGACGCCCTCGTACATGGCTCCGGAGCAGCTTTCCGGGAGGACCGACCGGATCGGGCCGTGGACGGACGTGTACGCCCTGGGGGCGACGCTCTACGAGCTTCTGGCCGGCCGGCCGCCGTTCACGGGAGAGCCCCTGGACGTCCTCGTGCGCGCGTTGCGCGAGGACCCGGAGCGCCCCACCGACGTGGCCCGGCGCGCCTCGGAGGGGGCCGGCCGGGACTCGACGAAGATCCTCACCGGGCTCTCCAAGCTCGAGGAGATCTGCCTGCGGTCGCTCGCCCGGGAGCCGTCCGACCGGTACGGTTCGGCGCGGCAGGTGGCCGAGGAGCTCGGGCGGGTGATCGAGGCGGTGGAGGCGGGGCACGAAAAAGGCTTCGTGCCGCCGCGGCTCAAGGAAGCGCAGGAGCGCGCCGAGATCCGGCGCGTGGACGAGGAGATCACGCACCTTCGGCTCGAGGAAGCCGAGCGGCAGCTCGAGAAGCTCCGGGGTCGGAGGGACACCACCCGGATGCGCCATCGGCTGTCGGACCTGCGCCAGCAGATGGCCTTCGTGGAGGGGTTTCGAGGACGTCTGGTGGAACGGTTGAACGCGGCGCGGCCGACGTTCGCGCGGCTGGAGCTTTTCTCCGGGACGCTCGAAGGCGTGGAGGTCCTCAAGGCCACGTCGCGCAAGATCTATCTCCTGGTGGGCGAGGTCCCGAGGGAGGCGGAGTGGTCGGCGTTTCCGGCCGCGCAGGTGGCGGACATGGCGGAGGCGGTGGGACTGACCGCTCCGGCGGATCGGCTGGCGCTCGGGATTCTTTGCCATCACGCACGGCAGGCGGACCGGGCGCTCGCCTACCTGCGGTCGCTGGCCGGCACCGAATACGAGGAGGCGGCCCGGCAGGTGACGGCGACCGCCGGGTGAATCCCGGGGCGGGCGGAAGATCCCTACCGCCGCCGGAACCGGATTGATATACTCGGGCCTTCCTATGGTGGAGGGGACGCCGAGGCCCGATCCCGAAGTCCGCCCGCCGGCGGCGGACCCGATCGTTCTCAAGAACCGCATCGCGGTCCTGAGCCCGGAGCCCATCGCCGAGGGCGCCTTCGGCAAGGTGTACGTGGGCAAGATCCTCAACCCCGTGGGACTGCTGGCCGAGCGGATCGTCTGGGGCGAGGAAAATCCCCGGTGGCTCGGGATCGACGACATCCCCTACGAGGAACCCGGGCGCGATCTGGCCGAAGAGCGGCGGCTTCCGGTGCCCATCGTGGATCCGGCGCAGCGCCGCCGCATCTATCAGGCCGCCGAGCGCCTGTGGAACGATTACCTCGAGCGGCGCCGCCAGGACCGCGACCGCGCGGACGAGGAATATCGGGACCTTCTCAATCTGATCGATCCGCTCCTGCACGAGGACCGGATCATCGCCGTCAAGGTGCTGCGGCCGCCCGCCGACCCCGACCCCGATCAGGAACAGAAGATCATCGTCGATTCCGTCCGGCGGTTCATCAAGGAGAACGACATCCTGCGCACGCTCCGGCATCCCGGAATCGTGCGGCGGTTCGGACTCGTGCGGGACCAGCGGATGGGGTGGTGCCTGCTTCTGGAGTACATCGAGGGCGAGACGCTGGACGCGCATCTGCGGCGATGCCCCGAGGGACGCCTTCCGCTGCCGCGCGCGGTGCAGCTGGCCCGCGAGATCGCCGAGGCGATCGAGTACATCCACGCCCGCGGGGTCGTTCACCGCGACCTCAAGCCCCAGAACATCATGATCCGCAAGGACGACGGGCGGGCGGTGCTGACCGATTTCGGAATCGGCAAGTGGGCCGACGAGTCCCACACTCAGCAGTTCACGCAGTCGGGCGTGCGGATCGGCACGCCGCGGTACATGGCCCCGGAGCAGGCCCGGGCCGAAGGCCCCGTGGGCCAGGAGGCGGACGTCTACCAGCTGGCGACGATCCTCTTCGAGCTCGTCACGGGCCGCGCCGCCTACGAAGGGATGGAGCACGGCGAGGTCTTCCGGTGGCTCACGGATCCGGCCCGCCGCCACCCCACCTACGTGCGGGATCACGTGCCGGGGATCTCGCGGGAACTCGAGGCCGTCATCGAAGTGGGCCGCGAGAAAGATCCGGGGCGCCGCTGGACGATCGAAGAGTTCAGGGACCGGCTGGAGCGCGTCGCCGCCGAAGGGCTTTATGAGGAGCGCGGCCCCGCCCACGAGCCCGACTGCGCCGAACTGGTGGAGCACCTGCGGGAGGTCCGCATCCGGGCCAAGGAGCTGGCCTGGGAGGAGCACGTCCTCCAGCGGCGGCTCGATCTGGCCCGGCTCCGTCGCCGCCTGGAGGAGACGTGGGACCTGCTGCGGCGGGAGGCCTACCTGGAGGCGGGGACGGCGCTCGAAGGTATCCTCAAGGACGTGCAGGCTTTTCCGGCCCGCACCGCGCCGCTGCGGGCGGAAGTGGAGGCGCTCGAGCGGGCGTTCCGTCGGGCCAAGGCGAAGTACGAGGCGGAATATCTTCTGACCATGGCGGAGCAGCACTTCGCCGCCCGGCGGTATCCCGACGTGGGCGCGGCGCTCGACGCCGCATCGGAGCGCCTCCGGGCGCTTCCCCGCGAGGGCTACGGCCCGGTCCACGAGCGCTTCCAGGCGCTCAGCCAGCGGTACGACGCGCAGCATCGCTCCTTCGTGGAGCTTCTGGAGACGCTGCGGAAGTCCTTCATCGAGAAGATCCAGGAGCGGGTGCGGGAACTCTCGGACCTGGCGGCGGCGGGCCGGCCCCCGGACGCCTCGCGGCTGGCGGAGCTTCTCTCACAGGCGGCCACCGTGGAGCGCAACCTCCGGACGGTGGACCGCGAGAAGGTGGGGCCGGCCGCCTTCGACGCGACCCAGAAGGACCTGGCGGACCTTCGGGCCGCGCTCGAGGCGCTCCTCCGGCGGACCGCTTCCCCGGCGCCTCCCTAGCGCGGGAAGGAGAACGTTCTCATGCCTCCTCTGGCCGTCTTCCCCAAGGGCTTCTTCGACGCGCTCGTGGCGCGCCGGATGAGCCTCTGGGAGTGGATCGACCTGGCCGGGCGGCTGGACGTGGAGGGGATCGAGCTTTACCCGCGCTTCTTTCCGGACTTCGAGAAGGCCACGCTGGCCCGGGCGCGGCGCGAGGCGAACGCCCGCGGCCTGGAGATCCCGATGATGTGCAATTCGCCCGATTTCACTCAGCCGGATCCGGCCGACCGGGCCCGCGAGGTCGAGCGCGCGCGGCGGATGATCGAGGTCACCGCCGAGCTCGGGGGACGCTACTGCCGCGTCCTTTCGGGCCAGAACCGCCCGGGCCTGCGGGAGGAGGAGGCGATGAAATGGGTGGCGGACTGCCTCTGGGCGCTCGTGCCGCACGCCGAGCGGGCGGGGGTGGTCCTCTGCATGGAGAACCACTACAAGGACGGCCTGTGGGAGTATCCGGAGTTCGCGCAGAGCCACCGGCGGTACCTGGCGATCCTCGAGGCGGTCGATTCCCCCTGGCTCAAGGCCCAGTATGACCCTTCCAACGCCGTCGTGGCGGGAGAGGACCCGTACGAGCTTCTCGAGCGGGTGCTTCCCCGGCTGGCGACGATGCAGGCGTCGGACCGCTACCTCGAGGGGGGCACGATCGAGGACCTGCGCCGGATGGCGCGCGACCCGCAGCACGGCTACGCGAAGATCGTGCGTCACGGAGTCATCGGCCGGGGCCTGAACGACTACGACCGGATCTTCGGGACGCTGGCCCGGGCCGGATATTCCGGCTGGGTGTCGATCGAGGACGGGGACGGTCCCACGGTGGAGGAGGGGATGCGGAACCTGGAGGAGAGCGTGCGGTTCCTGCGCGAGAAATTCGCCCTGCACTTCGGAGGAGGGGGAGATGAGTAGGCGGCTGGAGGGGAAGAACGCGCTCGTCACGGGGAGCACCCAGGGGCTGGGGGCCGTGATCGCCCGGGCGTTTGCGCGGGAGGGGGCGCGGGTGGCGGTGACGGGGCTTCCTCCGGAGAAGGGACGCGAGGTGGCGGCCTCGCTCGGGAACGGGTCGGTCTTCGTGCCCGGGAATCTGGCCGACGTCGAAGAGACGCGGGGCGTCGCCCGGGAGGCGCTGCGGGCGCTCGGGGAGATCGACATCCTGGTCAACAACGCCGCCAACGTCGAGCGCTCGACGCTCGAGGACTTCACGCCGGAACTGTTCGACCGGCAGTTTCACATCAACGTGCGCGCTCCGCTCCTTCTGGCGCAGGAGCTTCTGGGGTCGCTGCGCCGCCGGCGCGGGGTGGTGATCAACATCGGCAGCATCAACGCCCATGTCGGCTGGCCGAACCTTCTGGTGTACTCGGCCACGAAAGCGGCGCTCCTGACGGTTTCGCGGAACCTGGCCAACGCCCTCAAGTACGCCCGGGTGCGGGTGCACTGCCTGAATCCCGGGTGGATGGACACGGACGGCGAACGGGTCATGATGGCCCGGCTCGGGCATCCTCCGGACTTCCTGGAACGGGAGGGGAAGCGCCTGCCTCTGGGGCGCCTGCTGAAGCCCGAAGAGGTGGCCGAGCTGGTGGTGCACCTGGCCGGCGACGGAGCGGCGGCGTTCAGCGGGATCGTGGCGGACCTCGAGCAGTACCCGATCGGGGTGCTCTGCCATCCCGAGGACACGGAGCCGATGCAATGAAGAAAGTGCTCGACGGAACGCCCAAGGTGCAGATCTCGCTCGATCTTCAGACGCTTTCGGACGCTTTGCCGACCGCGGCGCTGGCCGTGGAAGCCGGGGTGGACTGGCTCGAGGCGGGAACGCCCCTCATCCTCGGCGAGGGCCTGCACGCCGTGCGGGCGCTCCGGGAGCGCCACCCGGAACATCCGATCGTGGCGGATCTGAAGACAATGGACGCGGGGTATCTCGAGGCGGAGATGATGTTCCGCGCGGGGGCCACCTTCGTCGTGGTCATGGCCCAGGCGCACGAGCACACGATCCGGGAGGCGGTGCGGGCGGCGCGGCACTACGGCGGCTACGTGATGGGGGACCTCATGCTCCATCCGGACAAGGTCGCCATGGCGCGGAAGATGGAGGCGTGGGGGGTGGACGTGCTCATCGTGCACACGGGCTACGACGAGCGGCACGCCGAGCCGGGGAAGTCTCCGCTGGACGATCTTCGCCGGGTGCGCGCGGCGGTGCGGGTGCCGCTTCAGGCGGTCGGAGGGCTCTCGTTCGACCAGGCGGCGGAATGTCCGCGGCTGGGCGCGGAGCTGGTCGTGATCGGGGCGCCGCTGGCGGTGGCGGACCGGGAGCTCAAGCCGGGGGCCGACGCTCCGCGGCTCCGGGAGATTCTTCGGGAATTCGTTCGGCGCGTGAAGGGGGCCTGAAGCCATGGAAAAAACGATGCCGGCGGTGGTGCAGTTCGATCTCCGCAAGGGCGCGGTGGAGCTCCGGGAGATGCCGGTGCCGGAGCCCGGACCGGGGGAGGTTCTGCTGCGCGTCCGGGGCGTGGGGGTCTGCGGGAGCGACGTCCACCAGTACCACAACACGCAATCCTGGACGGTGCGGGTGCCGGTGGTGCTCGGGCACGAGTTCTGCGGGACGGTGGCGGCGCTCGGGCCGGGCGTGCGCGGATTCTCCGAGGGGGATTTCGTCGCCAGCGAGACGGCGGCGGTGATCGACGAAGGGTGCCCTCTGACGCGGCAGGGGATGTACAACCTCGATCCGGGACGCCGCGGGTTCGGCTACGAGATGCACGGGGCGATGGCCGGGTACGTCAAGGTTCCGGCCCGGTGCCTCCACCGGGTTCCCCCGGGAGTGGCTCCCGAGGTGGCGGCGATGACGGAGCCCTGCTGCGTGGCCTACCAGGCGACGGTGGTGAACGCGCGGGTGCGTCCGGGGGATCTCGTCGTAGTGATCGGTCCGGGGCCGATCGGGCTTCTGTGCGCGACGATGGCGCGCCTGTCGGGGGCGGGGAAGGTGGTGATCGTGGGGACGGCGCGGGACCGGGGGCGCCTGGAGGTGGGCCTCAAGGCGGGGGCCACGCACGCCGCGGAGGTGCCCCGGGACGACGTGGGGGCGCTGCTGAAGGATCTCGGAGACGGGCTGGGGGCGGACGTCGTCATCGACGCGGCGGGGGCGTCGGCGGCGCTGCGGTCGGCGCTGGAGTGGGTGCGCCCGGCGGGCCAGATCTGCAAGGTGGGGTGGGGCCCGCAGCCGCTGGACTTCTCGCTCGATCCGCTCGTCAAGAAGGCGGTGACGCTCCAGGGGAGCTTCAGTCACACGTGGCCCGTGTGGGAGCGGGTCCTTTCGATGCTCGGGTCGGGGCAGCTCGATGTGCGGCCGTATCTCTCCCGCGTGGCGCCGCTGTCCGAGTGGAAGGACTGTTTCGACGGCATGCACGAGGGGCGCTACATCAAGGCGGTGCTGACGCCCTGAGGGGGGCGGCGCTTCAGAACCGCAGCTCCGCCAGGTAGCGCAGCGACTGCGGGATCTGCCGCGCGGCGTCGGGCGATTCGTCCTCGATGAAGTGGTACTTCACGCCCGCCTTGCGGGCCGCGCGGAAAAAGGCGGGCCAGTCCACCTGCCCGGTGCCGAGCACCACGTTGTGGCGGACGTCGGTCTTCCCGCTCAGGTCCCCCGTGGGGACTCCCTTGCGGAGGTCCTTGAGGTGGGAGGAAACCCAGCGGCCGGGGTACTTCTCCAGGAGCCGCGCGGGGTCCTGTCCCGGCAGGACCACCCAGAGCGTGTCGATCTGGAAGGAAACCTTGGACGGATCGCAGCCGGCGATCATGAGGTCCGCGAGCGTTCCCGCGCCGTGCGGCCGGAACTCGAAGCCGTGGAAGTGATAGAAGAAGCGCACGCCGTGGCGCGCGGTCGCCTCGCCGGCCCGGTTGAAGACGTCGATCACCTCGCGGCACTGCGGCTCGTCGAACGGAGCCTTGTGGTTGGCCCAGGCGCAGCCCGCGTACTCCAGTCCGAGCGCCTTGGCCTCGAGCGCGACGGCGTCGGGCTCCTTCTTCCACCGGTCGTAGGGGAAATGGCCGGAGACGGCCTTGAGGCCGCGGGCTTCGAGCAGGGCGCGGAACTCCGCGGGAGGGAGCCCGTAGGTTCCGGCGAGCTCCACCGTCGTGATGCCGAACGACTTGACGAGGTCGAGCGTGGCGGGGACTCCCTGGGACTTGAATTCCTCCCGGAGGCTGTAGAGTTGAAGGCCGGGCGCGGGGACCCGTCCTTCCTCGCCCGAAGGGGCCTGGCCGGCCGCGCATCCTGCCGCCGCCAGAACTCCGAGAACCGCCGCGCGCATCGGCTTCATCGCGATCTCCTTCCGGTTGAGCCTGAGAGCGGCTCTTATTGTGGTTCGTCCGCCCCGTTCGCGCAAGCGATTCGGGCGCCGGGGGGGCGCGGGGCGCCGGAGGGCCGGCCCGGAAGGGGAGGCCGAACGCGAACGGCGGATCTTGCCGGGTCGCGGCGGGGCCGGTATCATCGACCTTATGACCGGGGAAGAGGAGATCCG
>DATLZA010000137.1 GCA_035574235.1 Planctomycetota bacterium
GTTCGCGGGCGGCGGCGGGCGGGCGGTACACGCGGACCTCGACGGACGGGGCGGCCGGAGGGGGCGGCGCGGGGGGAGACGCGGAGACCGGCAGTTCCGCCGGCCGCGGAGGTTCGTTGAGGAAGTGAAGCGCCGCCAGCACGCCCAGGAGAATCACGGCTCCTGCGAAGACGAGCGCGGCGGCGGTGCGCGCCCCCGAGCCGGGCGCGCGGACGGGTCCCACCGCCCGCAGGCGCGTGGAGGTGGAACCGGAGACGATCCGCGGGAGCGAGGAAGGAGTGGCGGGGCGGGCGGCGGCGGGACGGCCGCCTTCGCGTAGCGTCCTCACCTGCATGAGGATCTCTTCCTGCTCCTTCAGCGACAGCGGCGCCAGGAGGTCCGGAAGGCATCGCTCGCAGGCCACCTGGTCCCGCAGGCGGACCGCCCGACCGGCGCGGAGATCCTCGGTGCTCAGACGAGTCTGGCACCGCGAGCAGTAGTAGAATTCTCGACCCAAGGGCGTTCCCCTTCCCCGGCACGTCCTCGCGACGTTCCCGAGATTCTATATTTCAAATATGGATTCCGAATTGCAACGATAAAAGCGTTCGGGCCGCGTCGAACGCGGACTTAGCCCCACTCGAAACCCGCGGCCGCGACGACGCGCGGGCCCGCCAGGAGCGGACGGGCTTCGGGATAGGTCATGCGCACGAGCCGCCGGCGGATGTCCATCCCGTAACGTTCCAGCAGCGCGGTGATCTCCGGGCGCCGCGGCGCATCCACGATCGCCGGCCGTCCCGCCAGGGCGCGGCCGGCGGCGCCCAGAAGGGCACGGGCCGCGCCGGGGGTCGCGGCGACCACCGGGCCCACGTGAGGAACGCGCCGGCCGGGGCGGAGCACCGCGTACCCCTCCACCCCGCTTCGGGACCGCACGATCCAGGCGGCGACGCCGGGTTCCGCGACGAGCCGCCGGAGAAGCGCGCCGCGATCGGCGCCGCAGGACGCGCGGTCGAAGGCGATGACGTCCTCGAGGGAGGCGGCCCCGAGGGGTTCCGGAGTCGTTTCCGAATCGGCCGCCGAAAGGGGACCTTCCCATCGGTCGATGGGTTCCACGTCGGCGAATCCCCGCGCCCGGTAGAGCGGCCGTCCGAGATCCGTGGCGTCCAGGCCCACGGCGTTCGGTCCCTCCGCAAGGGCCCGTTCGAGCGCCGCGGCGAGGATCCGCGTTCCGAGGCCTTTGCCGCGTTCGGCGGCGTCCACGAGGACCATGCCGATCCACCGGAGGCCCGGGGCGTAGGAGGCCACGGTGGCGGTGGCGATCAGGCGCCCTCCCGAGCGGCCCGCCAGGCAGCCGTTGGGGAAAAGCTCCAGCAGGCGCCTCCAGTCGGCTTCGTTCTGGTTCCAGCCCGCCTGCGTGGAAAGCCTGAGCGCGGCGTCGAGATCTTCAGGGGTCAGCGCGTCCAGCCGGAAGTCGTCCATGCTTCCGGGGGAGAGTATACCGGGAGGCCCCGCGTCAGGAGACGACGTATCGGGGATCCTCGGCGGCGGCCGGCGGAGCGGCGAACCCGGGGCGTCCGAGAAGCGCGAACGCCGTTTTCTTGCCCGCCTCGACGCCCGGCTGGTCGAAGGGGTTGACGCCGTAGAGCCGTCCGGCGAAGAGGGTCGCCGCTTCCAGGAGATAGAAGAGCGCCCCGACCGAACGGGCCGAAATCTCCGCCACCCGCAGCGTGGCGTTCGGGCGCCTCGCCTGGACGAGGGCGGACTCGGTTCCGCGCTTCATGGCCGTGAGGACCTCGCCGAACGTCTTTCCCTGGAGGAACGCGGGAGGCGCCTCGGCCGGGAGCGCCGCCGGGATGCGCGGGTCCACGCGGAACCGGCCGCACTCGAGGAAGACGACGTACTTGTCGGGCGGCCCTTCATTATAGAGCTGGATCTGCGAATGCTGGTCCGTGGTTCCGAGCGCCACGACCGGGGTGGGGCCGACCTGGGGGTTCTTTCCCAGGCTCTCGGCCCAGAGCTGGCGGAACCAGTCGGCGACATCCCGGAGCGCGCGGGCGTAGGGCATCATGACATGGATCCGCTTGCCGCGCGTCGTGTCCAGGAGGTGCGCCACGAGGGCGAAAACGTACGCCGGGTTGGCGCGCGGATCGGTCCGGCGGCAGAGGGCGTCCATCGCGGCCGCGCCTTCGAGAAGATCCGCCGGCTCGACGCCCAGAACGGCCGCCGGGAGAAGCCCCACGGGGGTGAGGACCGAGAACCGTCCTCCGACCGGCTCGGGCAGGTCGAACGCCGCGATTCCCTCCTCGCGGGCGAAGCGGCGGAGAAATCCTTTCTGAGGGTCGGTGGTGACGACGAGACGGCGCTTCCAGTCCGGTCCGCCCCGCTCGCGCAGGAGCTTGAGGGCCAGAAGAAAGCCCGCCATCGTCTCGGTCGTGTCCCCGGATTTCGTGACCACGTGGAAGAGTGTTTCCTCGGGCCGGATCACCTCGAAGAGCGCCTGGGTTTCCTCAGGGTCCACGTTGTCGAGGACGTAGAAGCGGGGCGTCCGGCCCGCCTCGTTGTGGAACCGGTGGGAGAGGGCCGTGTGGACCGCGATGGCCCCGAGAGCCGATCCGCCGATGCCGATCTGGACGAACGCGCGGAATCGCCCGCGGTGCTCGCGCGCGTAGGCCGCGACGGCGTCCGCGGCCGTCCGGTCGTGGGGCAGGCGGGTGAAGCCGTGAACGCCGCGGCGGCATTCCTCGTCGAACCGCGCGCACAGGTCGCCCGTGCGGGCGATCGCCCGATCCAGGTCCGCGGGCGCAAGCCCGTGCTCCGGGCCCACGCGGTCGGCCATGACGTTCTGATAGGTGAAGGCGATCATGGGTTGTTCCACCGACGGAGTCCCACATCCAGAGGGAGCAGCAGCGCCGCCCAAAGCAGCGCCGCCGCGGCCAGGTTCCACACGCGATCGCCGGCCATTCTAGCGTCGGGCAGGCGGCGTTCAAGCTCTTCCCAGGAAAGGGGCTCCAGTCGCCGGAAGAGGTCCCGGTCCGGCTCCGCGGGGAGGGTTTCGGGATCCGAAGGGCGAAGCGCGCCCACGAGAAGGCCCTTGCCGTCCGCGCGCCGCAGCAGGACGCCGCGGATCTCCCCCGTGGGGGGAAGGGCGAGGCGAAGGGTGCGGCCGCCGTCGGCTTCTCGGGCCAGCGGGAGCGGTTTCCGGGATGGAAGGTCGAAGGCGGCGAGGGTCTCGCCGGGAGCGCCGGGGTCCACGCGCAGGATCGCCTGGCCTCCTTCGGAGGAGATCCGCACGCGGCCGGCCAGCTCGAGATCGGGATCGGCGCTCGAGAGATACCGGACGAGCTGCGCGAACAGCTTTCCCGAAGCGGGACCGGCCAGCCACTCCGCGCTCCAGCGTCCCGCCAGGTCGCTCGTCCACGCGGCGGTCTTGCCCAGGCCCAGGCGGCGCAGCGCCAGGACGGGCCGGCCGTCGGGGGTCGCCAGGAGCACATCCGCTCCCTCCCGGGCGCGGGCGGGCAGGAGGCCGGCCAGGGGAGGCAGGGAGTTTCCGTCGATGCCCTGGAGGACTTCGTGCGGGGTGCGGACGGCGACGGGGAAAGAGCCCCGCGGGTCGCCGCCGGAGGGGGGCGGATTCGGCGGGGTGGAGGGCGGGGAGGCGGGCGGAGGCGGCGCGGGGGGAGGGGAGTCGTCGCGCGGCACGGCGGCCAGCACCTGGCGGGTTTCCTGGACGAAGATCTGGGGCACGCGGCGGAACGTCTGGGTGAACAGAAAGCGCCCGCGTCCCCAGCTGGCGATCTGGCTCATGAGCGTCGCATCGAACTTCGCGGAGGAGCCGACGCAGACGGTGCTCACCGTGATGCCCGCTTCGGCGATCTCGCGGGTGACGGTTTCGAAGTCGGCCGGGGCCGTGTCGCCGTCGGAAAGGAGCACCATGTGCCGGACGGCGCAGCGCCGGGCGCGCGGGTCGGACTGGAAGGCCCGAAGCGCCTCGACGAGGGCCGGATAGATGTGGGTGCCGCCGTCGGCGAACAGGCGCAGCACCCGTTCCCGCACGTAGGCCTGCCGGTCCGCTTCCGTGAATTCGAGGATCCATCGGGGCCGGGTGTCGAAGGCGAGCACGCCCACGACGTCCTTGGGCGTCAGGGTTTCGGCGGACGCGAGCACCGCTTCCTTGACGAGCGCGATGCTCTGTCCGGCCATGCTTCCCGACTTGTCCACGACGAAGAGAATCGCCAGGCTCGGGGCCAGAACGCGCTGGGGGGTTCCCGAGGACGGATCGGGCCGGGGCGGAGAAGGCGGCGCGGGTTCCGGACCGGTTCCGGCGCCCGCCGCGGTTTCCTCGAACGCGACGGGCAGGAGCTTCTCGAGGTCGCTTCCCGCGTAGCCGCGGGGCCCCTGGAGCGCCGGGGATCCCACGAACCACAGACCGCCTCCGGAGCCCGACACGTAGCCTTCGAGCGCCCGGACGGCGGAAGCGGAGAGCGCCTCGCGCGGGACGCCTGCGAGAATCACGGCCACGAATTCTTCGAAGCCGCCGGCGCGGGCGGCCAGCCGCGACGGCGTTTCCCGCTCCAGATCGATGTCCTGGGCGCGCAGAAGCCGCGCCAGCGCCTCTCCCTCCGCCGGGGAGCCTTCGACCAGGAGGACCCGCGGGCGCCCCGTGACGGTGACCACGGCGGAGTGTTCGTTGTTGCGGGGTTCGGCATCGCCGGGAAGTTCGACGCGCGCGGTGAGCTTCCGGAGACCCGTGCCGAGGGAGCGCCGCCGCTGGACATTCTCGAGCGTGACGGTATGCCGCCCCGGGGGCTTGCGGACTTCGAGCCGCGCCTCGGGGGCGGGGTCGTCGTCGGCCGTCAGCGTGAGCAGGACAGGATCTTCCGAAGGGATCTCGAGGGTCACACGCACGTCGAAGGGTTCGCCGGTCCGGACGGCCGCGGGGGCCTCGACGCGGAGAATCGCGGCGTCGCGGCGGGCGGGGTCGTCCAGGCGGACCGCCAGCGTTCCGGGCGGGAGGTCGAGCGCGGCGATCGGGCGCTCCGGGTCGCGCCCGTCGGTGACGAAGACCAGGCGAAGATCCCAGCCGTCGCGCCGCAGGGCGCAGGCGGTCGCGGCCGCGACGGCGAAATCGGTCGTGCCGGGGTGGAGCGCTTCGAGGCGGTCCTGGAGGTCCCGGAGTTTCGTTTCGGCCTCCGGGCCGGCTTCGCCGCGTTCGCTGGCCGCCGCCAGCCGCTCGAGGGCGGCTCGGGGGGTGAGGAGGTCCGGATCGAGGGCGAGCGGTTCCTCGGAGGGAGGCACGAGGACGGCGGCGCGCCCGGCGAATCCGACAAGAGCGCAGGCCCGGCCGGGGGCGGCCTCGCGGGCCCAGGCGCGGCGGAGGCCCTCGGCGGCGGCGGCTTCGGCGCGGCGCGGGACGCTCTCGGAGAAATCCAGGAGGAAGACGGTCAGGCGGGGGCGCTCGCCGCGGAGGGTGAGGGAAGGTCCGGCCAGGGCGGCGGCCAGGAGCGATAGCAGGAGCGCCCGGACTGTCGCGGCGGCGGCTCGGCGGGCGGGGGAGAGGGCGCGGGTTCCATGGAGGGCGGCGGCGGTGACGAAGAGGACGGCGACGGGGGCCAGCGCGAGAAAGGCCGGATGCCGGAAGGTGAGCATTCGGTCCTTACCGGACGAGGCGGGCCGATCCCCAGCCGGCAAAGTCGGACTGGCCGTGGCCGTTCCAGGTTACCACGAGGCGCAGCCGGCGCGCGCCGCGCACGTCCACGTCCACGGGCCGGGGTGGATCGTTGCCCTTGAGCGGAAGGGAAAGGACTTTTTTGCCGTCCACCCAGACTTCGCCGAGGACGGCGCCCAGACCCGCGGACACCGCGTCCAGGCCGAAGGTGGCCTGGAACCTCTGGAAGGCTCCGTCCAGGGCGTAGGTCAGGGACGAATGGGCGCGCACGCCCAGGCCTTTGCGATGTTCGACGCCTCCGAGGACGATCTTGGTGCCGCGGGCGCTCCGGTCGCGCTGGAAGGGGTACTCGAGGTCGCTGGGGGATTTTTCAAGGCCGCGGATGTAGTTGGCGTCCTCCTCGACGGCCGTCGGGGTGAGATCGGACAGATAGACGACGCGGCCGTTCTTGACGAAGAGGGAGGAGACGGCCCCGGCGGGGATCCGATGTTCGGTTCCGTAGAGATCCCGGACCTCGAGGACGCCGTCGCGCAGGGATCGCACCTGGCCGCGGAGCGAGGATCCGTCGCGGGTGGCGACGGTGACGAAGAGCGTGGCCGGTTCGGCGGGGGGCTTTTCCCATTCGACGAGCCAAACGCCGGCCACCTGGGCCAGGGGGAGAGTGACTTCGGCTTCGAGACGCTTGGACTTATAGACGAGGCCCGCCGGGGAAAGGGAGAGGACGGTTCCCTCGGCCCGGTCGCCGGACTGGGTCAGGACGATGTCGGCGTCGTCGGCCTTCGTCGGCGGAGTGCGGGGAAGGAACGCCCGGTTGGCGGGGAAGAGGACGGCGCGGATGCGGGAGAACTTGACGAGGGGGTCCCCGAAGGTCTTGTTGGCGAGGACCACGCCCTCTTCTGATTTTCCGGCGACTTTGCCGGTAAGGATGTCGCCGTTGGTGAGATGGAGTTCGACGTCCTCGGGGGCGGGGCGGCCTGGGCCGGGCGCGGGGCCCGACGATTCGAAGGTGATCTCCACGAGATCGGCGGCCTTGAGGGTACGCCGGGCGCCGCCGGGCTCGGCGTACCGGACCACAAGCTCGCCCGATTCCTCAGAAAGGGAGACGTCCCGGACCGGCCGGGACGCCCCGTCGGCCGCGACGAGGACGGCGCCGTCCGAAGACGTCAGGGCCAGAAGGGCCGCCGCGGCGATCGTTATCACTCCGAAAATTATACGGACGGACGGCGGGGAACACAACGCGACGCGTGCCCGGCTTCCACGAAGGGGCATGCGGCGCGGCCCGCTTGCATTCGAGGCGTCCTTTGCTAGAATGCACACCCGGGTCAAGTCCTTCGATGAGCGAGAACCCCGCCGATGAGGCGGTGAGACTATGTCCCGGAGCGAGCGTTCGGCGCCCTTCGCCCGTCCGTCCGGCGTTTTTTCCTTTTCCCTCGGCCGGGAGGAGCGCCATGTCCCTTGAACGTCTGCACAAGGTCCTGGCCCGCTCGGGTTTCGGTTCCCGGCGCGCGTGCGAGGATCTGATCGCCCAGGGCGCGGTCACCGTGGACGGAGCGGTGGTGCGGGAGATGGGGGTGCGGGTCGATCCGGCGCGGCAGAAGATCTTCTGCAAGGGGGAACCCGTCCGCCCCGAACGACCGGTGACGATCCTCCTCAACAAGCCCCGCCGGGTGGTGACCACGCTGCGGGACGAGCGCGGCCGGCGGACGGTGCGGGACCTCATCCCCGGCGTGAAGGAACGGATCTTCCCGGTCGGGCGCCTGGACTGGGAGTCCCAGGGATTGCTTCTCTTGACCAACGACGGAGAGCTGGCCAACCTCCTGACGCATCCTCGTTACGGCGTGCCCCGGACGTACCATGTGATCCTCAAGGGGCGCTTGACGGGAGAAATCCTGGAGCGCCTCCAGCGGGGAGTCTGGCTGGCGGAGGGAAAAACGGGACCCGTCAAGGTGCTCGTCAAGAAGCGGGAGCGCGAGGGCGCGGTGCTCGAGGTCACGCTCCGGGAAGGGATGAACCGCGAGGTGCGCCGCATCTTCGCCCGTTTCGGGCTGCGGGTCAAGCGGCTCAAGCGGATCCGCGTGGGGCCGCTCGGGCTGGGACGGCTCCGGGAGGGGGAGTGGAGGGTATTGCGGCCGGAGGAAGTGCAGGCGCTCCGGGCGGCGGCTTCCGGGGGGCCTCGAGATGAGGCGGTCTAGCGCACGGCGCGAGGAGGGGATCGGTGTCTGAGAAAACGGCGAAGCTGGCCCTGGAGGACGGCACGGTCTTCACCGGCCGCGCCTTCGGGGCCGAAGGCGAGCGCAGCGGCGAAGTCGTCTTCAACACCTCCATGTCGGGATACCAGGAGATCTTGACGGACCCCTCCTACAAGGGGCAAATCGTCACGATGACCTACCCCCACATCGGCAACTACGGCGTCAACGACGCCGACTTCGAAAGCGGAAAGCCCTGGGTGGAAGGCTTCGTGGCCCGGGAATTTTCGCCGATCTCGAGCAATCCGCGCGCCACCGGCCGGCTCGAGGAGTTCTTCCGCCGGCACGGCATCGTGGGCATCCACGACATCGACACGCGCGCCCTCACCCGCAAGCTTCGCCTGGACGGGTCGCTCAACGGCGTGCTTTCGACCCAGGATCTCGACGACGCGCGGCTCGTGGCCAAAGCCCGGGCGATTCCCAAGATGAGCGGTCTGGATCTTGTCCGGTACGTCACGAGCGACCGGCCCCGCCCGTGGAAGGAATTCGTGACGCACGACGCCAACGGGAAGACTCCGGACCTGCGCTTCCGCGTGGCGCTCATCAACTGCGGAACGAAGTACAACATCGTCCGGTCGCTCGTCGATCACGGGTGCGACGTGACGGTCTTTCCCGCCGCCACGCCGGCCCGGGACCTGGAGGGGTTCGACGGCGTGTGCCTGTCGAACGGTCCGGGGGACCCGTCCGCGGTGACCTACACGATCGAAACCGCCCGGGAGCTTCTGCGGAAGGAAAAGCCGATCTTCGGCATCTGCCTGGGCCACCAGATCCTGGGACTGGCGCTCGGCGCTCAGGTGTACAAGCTCAAATTCGGCCATCACGGGGCCAATCATCCGATCCGCCATGAGGCGACGGGGCGCATCGAGATCACCAGTCAGAACCACGGATTCGCCGTCGAGGAGAAGTCGCTGAAGGCCGCCGGGGGCGAAGTGACGCACATCAATCTGAACGACGGTTCGGTGGAGGGCCTGCGCCACCGGTCGCTGCCGGCCTTCTCGGTGCAGTATCACCCGGAGGCCGCCCCGGGCCCGCACGACGCGGGGTACCTTTTCCGGGAATTCGTCCGGCTCATGGAGGGGGCGGCCCGCGGACCCCGTCCGTGAGCCGCCGGAAGGGCGCGCCGCCATGAAACGACCCCGGACCACCTGCGTCGTCGGCGTCCAATGGGGAGACGAAGGAAAGGGAAAGATCGTCGATCTTCTGTCCCACCAGGCGGACATGGTGGTCCGCTTCCAGGGCGGGGGCAACGCCGGGCACACGGTCGTCGTGGACGGCGAGAAGTTCGTCCTGCACCTCATCCCCTCCGGCATCCTCCATCGGAGCACCTGCGTCATCGCCAACGGCGTCGTCGTGGATCTCGTGCAGCTTCTGGAGGAGATCGACGAGCTGCGCCGCCGGGGGGTGCGCGTGGGCCGCAACCTCCACCTGAGCGACCGGGCGCACGTGGTGATGCCCTACCATAAGTTTCTGGACAAGTATTCGGAGGCGGGCGCCGGGCCCCAGAAGATCGGGACCACCCAGCGCGGGATCGGACCCTGCTACGCGGACAAGGCGGCCCGAAAGGGGATCCGCGTGGCGGACCTCTATAACCCGCCGCTCTTCCGCGAGCTGGTGTGCGCCTTCACGGAGGAGAAGAACAAGATCCTGGCGGCCCTCTACGGAGCGCCGCCGCTGGATCCGGCCCGGATCGTGGAGGAGTACTCCGGCTACGCGGAGCGCCTCAAGCCGTTCGTCACCGACACGGTGGAGCTCGTCAACGACGCCGTGGACGCGGGCCGCCGGGTGCTTTTCGAGGGCGCCCAGGGGAGCCTCCTGGACATCGACTTCGGGACGTACCCGTACGTCACCTCCTCCAACTCGGACGCCTGCGGGATCTCGCCGGGCACGGGGGTGCCGCCCCGCAAGATCGGCGCGATCCTCGGCGTGGCCAAGGCCTACTGCACCCGGGTGGGGGAGGGGCCGTTTCCGACGGAGCTGCGCGACGCGCTGGGGGAGCGGCTGCGCGAGGCGGGCGGAGAGTACGGGGCCACCACGGGGCGGCCGCGCCGCTGCGGCTGGTTCGACGGCGTGGCCTCCCGCCACGCGGTCCGCATCAACGGGATCGAGGAACTCGCCATCACGAAGCTCGACGTCCTGAGCGGCCTGGACGAAATCAAATTCGCCGTGGCCTACCGCTGCGACGGGAAGACGACGGATCGGATGCCCTCGGTCACCGCGGAGCTTTCGCGCTGCGAGCCGGTCTACGAGACCTTCAAGGGCTGGTCCGACGATCTTTCCCGCGTGCGCCGTTTCGAGGATCTGCCGCGCGCGGCGAAAATCTATTTGAATTTCGTGGAGCGCTTCCTTAAGGTGAAAGTCACGCTCGTCTCGGTCGGGAAGGACCGCGAAAAGACGATTCGCAGGAAATGACCTCGTCCACCGCCGCCGGCCTGAAGATCCCCGCCCACATCGCCATCATCATGGACGGCAACGGCCGGTGGGCCCGGCAGCAGGGCCTCCAGCGGGTCCTGGGCCACGAGTCGGGCGCCGAGACGGTCCGCGAGATCACCCGCGAATGCTCCCGCCTGGGGGTGGGGCGCCTGACCCTCTACGCCTTCAGCGCCGAGAACTGGAAGCGGCCCGAGCACGAGGTGCGGTACCTTATGTCGCTTCTTAAGAAGTACCTCGTGAGCGAGCGCAAGGAGATCATGGACAACAACATCCGGTTCACGGCGATCGGCCGCCTTCACGAACTGCCCGAGGACGTCCGCGGCGAGCTGAGCCGGACGATCGAGATGAGTTCCCGGAACACGGGCATGGTGCTCTGCCTGGCGCTCGCCTACGGGGGGCGGGTCGAGATCGTGGACGCCGTGCGGCGCCTGGCGCGGGACGTTCAGGAAGGCCGCTGCCGGCCGGAGGAGATCGACGAGCGGTCGATCGCCCGCTATCTCTACGATCCGGCGGCGCCCGATCCGGACCTTCTCATCCGCACGGGAGGGGACCTGCGGGTTTCGAACTTCCTGCTCTGGCAGATCTCCTACACGGAGCTCTGGGTCACCCCGGTGAAGTGGCCCGAGTTCAAGCGGGAGCACCTCCACGAGGCGATCCGGGAATACTCCCAGCGGGACCGGCGCTTCGGCGGGATTCACGAGGCCGAGTGAACGGGCCGCCCGTCCGGGTCATGGGCCTCTCGCGCAAAGTCCTCATCCGTGTCGTCGGGGCGCCGCTGCTTCTGGCGGCCCTGGCGGCGATTCTCTACGCCGATCACCGCGCGGGCTTTCCGTCGGTCCTGCGGTGGCTCCTTCTGGCGGTGGGCGCGGCCGCGTCCTGGGAGTTCCACGGCTTCTGCGCGGTGCGGGGAATCCCGACGGCGCGGGCGGCCGGGACGCTGGCGGTTGCGGCGCTTTTTGCGCCCTGGCCGCGTCCGGAAGCCGCCTGGGGGGCCGTGGGTTTCGGGTTTCTCCTCTATGTCCTGCTCAAGCTCGTCTTCCGTCACGGGCGCTTCACGCCCGAGGCGGCGGCGCTGAGCGTTCTCGGGTTCGCCTATACGGGGCTCCTGGCGGGGCTTCTGACGCCGCCGGTGTCCCGCGGAACGGCGGTCTGGTATCTTCTTTTCCTTCTGGCGGCCAACAAGGGGGCCGACATGGCCGCCTACGTCGTGGGGAAGAGCGTCGGGCGCCGCCCGATGGCCCCGGTCCTGAGCCCCCGCAAGACGTGGGAGGGCTTCGTCGGGGGCGCGGCGGGCGGAACCGCCGCCGCGTTCGCGGCGCTCCGCGCAACGCCCCTCCGGGAGGCCTTCGGGGACGCGCCGGTCGCGGCGTTGCTCTTGCTGGCGTTCTCGGCTACAATGGCGGCGCAGGTGGGCGATCTCGTCGAATCGGCGTTCAAGCGCTGGGCGGGCCTCAAGGACTCCGGGCGGCTGCTGCCGGAATTCGGCGGGATCCTCGACCTGGTGGACAGCTTCCTCGTCAGCATCCCGGTCACGCACGCCGCGGCGATCGGGGTTCTTGCGCTTTGAGCCAAGGAGTGGGATGGAACGCGCTTTGCCCGTCGAAGGCCGCGAGGAAATCGCCCGGCTCTTCGGCACGTACGACCGGA
Organism: Planctomycetota bacterium; assembly: GCA_035574235.1. NCBI lineage: Bacteria > Pseudomonadati > Planctomycetota > Planctomycetota bacterium. The sequence goes on from DATLZA010000137.1 coordinate 11,965, forward strand.
ACCTCAAGGAGATCAAGAAGGCCACCGGGGTGGAAGTCATCGTCCGCAACGGCGAAATCCGCGTGCGCGGCCCGCGCGCGGGCGTGGACCGCGCCGTTCAGGCCCTGACCCGGCTCAAGGAGATCGAAAATCCCGGTCCGGAGGATGTGCAGGCCCTGCTGGCGCCGCGCGACGCCTCCCCCCGATCCTCCCCGGGCCGGCCGGTCATGCCGGGTTCCATCTTCCGGCTCCATGTGACGATCGACGCCAAGTCCGAGGGACAGCGCAAATATCTCGAGGAGATCGACCGCAACGACATCGTCTTCGCCATCGGCCCGGCGGGGACGGGGAAGACGTTTCTCGCGGTGACGAAGGCCGTGGACGCCCTCCGGACGGGCCGGGTGCGCCGGATCGTCCTCGTGCGTCCGGCGGTCGAGGCGGGCGAGCGGCTGGGTTTCCTGCCCGGGGACATTCAGGAGAAGGTGAATCCGTATCTCCGGCCGATCTACGACTCGCTCAACATGTTCCTCGAGTTCGGTCAGCTCAAGCGGCTGATCGACGCGGACGTCGTGGAGATCTGCCCCCTGGCCTTCATGCGGGGGCGGACGCTCGACGAGGCCTTCATCATTCTGGACGAGGCCCAGAACACGACGAGCGAGCAGATGAAGATGTTCCTCACGCGGATGGGGCGCGCCTCGAAGATCGTGGTGACGGGGGACATTACGCAGATCGACCTGGCCCCCGGCCGCACGAGCGGTCTCATCGAGGCTCGCGAGCTGCTGAAGGGAATTCCGGGGATCGCCTTCTGCTATCTGACGAAAGCCGACATCGTCCGCCACCCGCTCGTTCAGAGGATCGTGGACGCCTATGAGCATCACGGACGCGGCCGGCGCTGATCCGGCGGCGGGGGAGGGGGCGCGGGAGTCGGCCCTGGAACCGGGCGCGCGCCTGGAGCGCCGCCTGCCCCTCTTCTATGCGTCCTTCTTCTACGCGTTTCCCGCGGCGATCGCCTGGATCTGGCTCCACTTCGCCCGGCCGGGCCGATCGGCGGAACTCTGGTCGCTCGATCGGCTGCCCGAGGGGATCGCGGCCGGACTGGCGGCCGGCGGAGTGATCGTGATCCTCTCCGCCCTGGCCTCGCGCGCCTTCGCGTGGGCGCGCCGCCTGGAGGCCGAATTCGGCTGGATCCTGGGGGCGCAGCGCGGCGGCGAGATCCTGGGGATCGCGCTCCTTTCGGGTTTCGCGGAGGAGTATCTCTTCCGCGGCGCGCTTCAGGAGAAATTCGGTCTGGCGGCGGCCACGGCGGTTTTCGCCCTCATCCACTGGCCGGTGAACCGGAACTTCCTGCCGTGGCCTTTCGTGGCCGGCGCCGTGGGACTGGCCTTCGGGGTTCTGCGCGCGTGGACGGACGCCCTCTGGGCCCCCGCGATCGCCCACGCCGCGGTCAACTACGTCAACCTCCGCCGGATCGCGGCCCGCTTCCGGACGTGGGACGAGGAGCGGGTCAACGCGTACGTCGAAACGGGATCGCCGACATGACGAACGTCTACACGAGCCCCTTCGCGGAGAGGTACTCCTCCCGGGAGATGCTCTACAACTTCTCCCCGGACAAGCGCTATCGCACGTGGCGGCGGCTCTGGATCGCGCTGGCCGAGGAGGAGCGCCGGCTCGGGCTTCCCATTACGGAAGAGCAGATCCGGGAGCTCCGGGAGCATGCCGAGGACATCGACTACGCCGCCGTGCGTCGCTACGAGGAGAAGCTCCGCCACGACGTCATGGCCCACATCCGCGCCTGGGGGGACCAGTGCCCGAAGGCCCGGGGGATCGTCCACCTGGGCGCGACCAGCATGTACGTCGTGGACAACACGGATCTTATCCTCATCCGCGACGCCTACGCGATTCTCGAGCGGGAGATCGTGAACGTCGTGGCGGCGCTGGCCGAGTTCGCGGAGCGGCACGCGGATGTCCCCACGGTCGCGTTTACGCACTTTCAGCCCGCGCAGTTCACCACGGTGGGCAAGCGCGCGTGCCTGTGGATTTACGACCTGCTTCTGGATCTCGACGAGCTGGCCGAGCGCCGGCGGTCCCTTCGGTTCCTGGGGGTCAAGGGGACCACGGGGACCCAGGCGAGCTTCCTGGCCCTCTTCGACGGAGACGAGGCCAAGGTCCGCGCGCTCGACGAGGCCGTCACGCGCGCCATGGGCTTCGAGCGCTCCTACACGGCGACGGGTCAGACGTACTCGCGGAAGGTGGATGCCCAGGCGCACGCGGCGCTGGCGGGAATCGCGATGTCCGCCCACAAGTTCGCCAACGACCTGCGGCTCCTGCAGCACCTCGGGGAGGTCCAGGAGCCTTTCGAGTCCGAGCAGGTGGGCTCCAGCGCCATGGCCTACAAGCGCAACCCCATGCGCAGCGAGCGGATGACGTCCCTGGCCCGGCTGGTGGTGGCGCTCTACGAGAACGCCGCCTTCACGGCCGCCTCCCAGTGGTTCGAGCGCACGCTGGACGACTCGGCGGGCAAGCGCATCGCGCTGCCGGAGGCCTTCCTGGCCGCGGACGCGGTGCTGCAGCTTTATCTGGATCTGGCCCCGCGGCTGGTCGTGGACCGCGCGGCGATCGCGGCCCACGTCGAGCGGGAGCTTCCCGCGATCGCCACCGAGAACATCCTCATGGAGGCGGTCAAGGCCGGAGGCGACCGGCAGGAGCTCCACGAGCGGATCCGCCGGCATACGCTCGAGGGGAAGGGAAAGGATCTTCTGGACCGTCTTAAGAAAGACGAGGCCTTCCGGGCCGTGCGGGACCGTCTTCCGGACCTTTTGCGCCCGGAGCAGTACGTGGGACGGGCGCCGTCTCAGGTGCGGGAGTTCCTGGCCGAGGAGGTGCGTCCCCGCCTGGCGGCCCGCCGGGAGATGCTCGGACTGCGATCGGAGGTGCGGGTGTGAGGAAACTCGCGGCGCTGCTGGCGCTTCTGGGGGCCTGCGATCCCCGGCCGCCGGACGTCACACTCCGCACGGGCATGACCCCCGAGGAGATCAACGAGCCCCCGTCGTCGCACCGGATCAAGGCGGCGCTCCTCAACGACGTGCGCAACGGCCGGATGCTGCATCTGAAGCTCGACCAGGGACGGCGCGACTGTCCCGGCATCGTCTACGAGGGAAACGCGCCGCTCTGCGCCGCGGATCGAGCGCCCCTGGAGGTGTACGCGCTCCGCAGCGACCCTCTGGACAAGCCCTACCGCGTGGACGAGACGGCCTACTTCTGCCGCGAGGAGAGCATTTATTACTATCGATACGTCGGCGGGCCCCGGAAGCTCGACGTGTGGCTGGGCCCGTATCGGCTCGAGCGGCGCTGGCCGCGGCTCGAGGAAGAACACCCCTAATCGCGCAGCGTGCCGCCCTTCTTCAGGCCGTCGCGGACGCTGTCCACGAAGAACACGTCCGAAAGAATCCGCTTCACGTAGCTCCAGTCCTCCCAGAACTGGTCGTCGGCGCTCCAGCGCAGCGGCACGAAGACGACGTCGCCGGGGGCCAGCGGAATGTCCTGTCGCACGTCCCCCTTGGCGAAGTAATCCCAGAGGTCGCAAATGATGATCCGGCTCTTGCGCAGCGGATCCTTGGGATCCCGGCGGATCACGCGGATTTGCCGCCATTCGGCGTTCGGAGGCAGGTCCGTCATTCCGAGGACGTTGACGAGCGTTTCCTTGCCCGTGAAGGCGACGTTGGAGTAGAAACGGGTCTGCGTCACGCCCAGGACGACGATCTCGGACCCGGCGAAGGTCTGCTGGTAGAAGGGCTGAGCGGGGCTGGGCGCGTAGGGGGTGGTGTTGATATGGACGAGGACCTCGGGTTTGCGGATGTACTGGGAAAGCTGGCGTTCCAGGCGTTCCTTGAGTTCGTCCACCGTGAGCCCGGCGGCGCGGACCTTTCCGAGAAAGGGGAAGTGGATGTATCCGGACGGCGGCACCGTGTACTGGCGCGTGAGCGTGGGTTCCCCGAAGACCTCGATCGTGAGGTTGGCGGAGAACGGGATCCGGTATTCGTAGATCGGCTCGCCGCGGCTTTCGGCTTCCCGCCG
>DATLZA010000138.1 GCA_035574235.1 Planctomycetota bacterium
CCGCCCATCTCCCGCCAGGACGTGGCCGCCCTGCCCGTCTGGGGCCAGCCCGTCAAACCCGAAGAACTTCCGGCCTCCTTCCGGCGCCGGGACCCCGTCCGCCTCCTCAAGCCGCGCGATCCGGAAAATCCCACCCTGCCGATCAAGGGGCTGGCCTACGAATACTTCGAGGGGACCTTCGAAAAGCTCCCCGACTTCGGAGCCCTCACGCCCGCGCGCACGGGCACCTGCGAAACCTTCGACCTCTCCAAGCGCGGCCGCGACGCCGCCTACGCGTTCCGCTTCACCGGCTACGTCGACGTCCCCCGCGACGGCGTGTACACCTTCACGCTCTCGTCCAACGACGGCTCGAAACTCTTCATCGGCCGGGACGAAGTCGCCGACAACGACCACTTCCACGGCGTCGCGGAAGCCTCGGGCGAAATCGCCCTCAAGGCCGGCAAGCACCCCATCATGGTCGTTTACTTCCAGCACGGCGGCAACCAGGTGCTCGAGGTCTTCTGGGAGGGCCCCGAGCTGCCCCGCCAGAAGATCCCGGCTTCCGCGCTCTTCCACACGCCCGCCCGGTGAGCCGCGTAGAAAGATAGGACGGCGGCGGTTCTCCAAGGAGGTCCTATGCGGCGGCGCCGGTTTCTTTTCGCCTTTGTCCCCGCGCTTCTTCTGGCCTGCGGCGTCCCGGGCGAGGATCCTTCGCCCCTGGCGCGCGGGCCGGCGATCGCCGATCATGTGGTCCTCGTCAGCGTCGACGGCCTGCGGCCGGACGCGATCGACGCCGCCGGCGCCTCGAACCTGGCCGCCCTCGCCCGCCGCGGCGCCTCCTGCCCGGCCGCGGAGACGATCCGCCCGTCGATCACCCTGCCCAGCCACACGTCGATGCTGACGGGCCTGGATTTCTCCCGCCACGGCGTGGTCTGGAACAACTACCGGCCGGGCCATCTGCGGCACCCCTCGATCTTCTCCCGCGCCCGCCGCGCCGGGCTTTCGACGGCGATGTACTTCTCCAAGGACAAGTTCCACTTCATCGCCGATCCGCGGTGGGTGGACCGGATCTACGGACCGCCGGTTCCCAAAACCGTGCCGCCGATCCAGGACTACACCGACCCGGAGTTCCTGGCCCGCGAAGAGGAGAAAGAACGCCGCGCCGCTCAGGCTCCGCCGCGCCCCCCTTCGCGAACCCCCGCGAAACCCAAACCCGAAGAGCTGTCCACCCGCGCCGAAGTCCTCGCCCAAGTCTTTGCGGAAGAATGGCCCCGCCGGAAGTACGCCGTGGCCTTCGTGCACCTGCGCGAGCCCGACGAGGCCGGTCACCGCTACGGCTGGATGGGACCCGAGTATCTCGAAGCGGTCCGCGCCGCCGATCGCGCCGTGGGGGACATCGTCCGAACGATCGAGGAGGCGGGGCTCCTCGACCGCACCGCGATCCTCGTCACGGCCGACCACGGAGGCATGGCCAAGACGAAGAAACATTACCTGCATGCGGAGCCCGACCGGGCGGAAAACGTCCGCATCCCCTGGATCTGCCTGGCCCCCGGCGTGGACGCCGGACTCCGCATCGACCGCCCCGTGCGGACGTACGACACGGCCGCCACGGTGCTCGCCTTCCTGGGCCTCCCCGCTCCCGAGGGGATCGAGGGGCGTCCCGTCCAGGAGGTTCTGGCCCGGGAGGCCGTGCCCGCCGGACGCTGATTTCCGCCCGCCGCCTGTAACGCCGGCGCCCGCCAGGGTACTCATTTCCCCGGAATGGAAATCCGTCACGGCGCGCCGTTCGTGGGATATGAAAAGGGCGCCGGGACGGTCGATCCCGGCCAGGGAGGCGGAACCATGCCCACGCGCGCTCTCGCGGCGATTTTCGCCGCGCTCGTCCCGGTCCTGGGAGCGGCCCAGGAATCCGGTTCTCTTCAGATCGACGCCGCCAAGGGCACGATTTCCTTCGCCGCCCGCGTGGCCAAGTTCGACCAGTACGAACAGCTCAAGGGAGCCATCGAGTACCTGGTCGTCATGCCCGGCGGGAAGGAGTACGAAAGCGTCTTCGTGGCGCCCCTCGACCCCATCGCCCTCTACGAGGGACTCAAGAAGATCGGCGTCGAGCCCGGAAAATCCGGAAGCAACGAGCAGAAAACTCCGCCCGAAGGCGGACGCCTGCGCCTCTGGGTCGAGTGGAAGGACGGGGACAAGGATCGCCGCGAGCCGGCCGAGACCTTCGTCCTGGACGTCCTTTCCGGAAAGCCGATGGAGGTCAAGCCCTGGGTCTTCACCGGCTCGCGCGAGGTCTTCAATCCCGCCGAGGGCAAGATGACCCTCGGGGTCCTCAACACGAAAAACGTCATCGCCCTGTACCACAACGACGCCACCGTCCTCGTCCAGCCTTCCTCGCTGGCCAAGGACCCGCACCAGTTCAAGGTGAACAAGCCCGCCGTTCCCCGCGAGGGAACGCCGGTCCGGATCGTTCTCGAGGCGGTCAAGTAACGGGAGGTCCGATCATGAGACGCGCGCTCTTCGGCCTGGTTGTCGCCGCTCTGGCCGCCCCCGCGGCGGCGCACGCGTACATCGAAGCGCTCTATCCGCTGCAGCAGTTCATGAACGAATCCCAGGTCATCGCCGAGGGCGTCCTCGAATCGGCCGACCCCAAGACCAAGACCGCCCAGGTCAAGATCCTGCGCTC
>DATLZA010000139.1 GCA_035574235.1 Planctomycetota bacterium
GCTCCGGACCGCAGGAGGGCCGTGTGGAAGAAGGCGTCCGAGAAGCGCCCGCCCATCTTCTCGCGCGCGGCCTTGCGCAGCTCCTTCACGCGCTCGCGGCCCCAGAGGTGGGCCGGCGGCGCTCCGGGCGCCGTGACGAAACGCCGCACCTCCGCCTCCGCGCAGACGCGGTCCATGCCCAGATAGTCGATCAGCGCGTCGACGGCCTGCGGGAAGCCGAGCTTTCCGGAAGCCAGGCGCGCGTCCACGAGGACCCGGACGGCCGCCAGGAGCATCGCCTGCAGCTGCATGAAACGCGAGGGCGGGGTGTCCTCGAAGCCCATCTCCCGCGCCCGCTCCTCGACGTAGTGGGGCCAGCCGCCCGCCAGGGGCGGGTCTTCGTAGAGCGACCGGAGGGGCGACGGGTGCCGGGCCGCCCAGCACATCTGGGCGTGGCGTCCCGCGTAGCCCTCCCGCAGAGCCAGCGCCGTGAGCGCCCCGTAATTGTGCTCCTTGAGCTTGTCGCTGTCGCAGTCCCCGGGGGTGACGAAGAAGTAGCCGTCGAGCTTGGGTTCGAAGCGCGCCGGAGGCCAGTATCCCCCGAAGGGCAGGACATGCCGGAGGAAGAGCGGCGTCTCGACGACGTAGATCTGCTCCCCTTCCGGCAGGGAGGCGAACTTCGCGCGCTGGACGAACTGCCGGATTTTGGAGACCATCTCGCGGGAGAAGCGCAGCACGCCGTCGAAGGTGTCCGGATGCTGCTGCTTGAGCATGTCCCGGACGTCCTCGATGGGGACCTTGCGGCGGATGGAGCGGGCGACCTCCCGCTGGCGCTCCCGCAGCCGCTCCACTTCCGCCTCCGCGTAGGCGACGAGCGCGGCGGGAGACTCCGTCACGCCGCGGACCTGGAGGAGCCGGCGGTAGCGATCCTCCCCTAGGGCATACTCCTCGCGGCAGTCCGGAAGGACGTCGACGATCAGCCAGTCGCTGTAGCGCTCCAGGGCGTTCTGGGCCTGATCGATCAGACGGTTCAGATCGCGCTGAGGCGTGGCCGGGAGATGTTCCCGGCCGATATCCTTGAGCAGGTTGAAGAATCCCGGCAACCGGGTGATCGTCTCGAGCTCGATCTCGACGAAGAGCTTGACGGGCGCGCGAAGGCGCGAGCGGGACTGGTCGATGTACCGCGGCAGCTTTTCCAGGCGCTTCATGATGGCCCGCATGCGCTGGCCCAGGGGCGCGTAATTCCGCGAGAGGATCTGGAAGAGGCTCTGCCCGATGAAGCGCGGCGCGTCCGGAAGGGCCTCCCAGAGGCGCAGTTCCTCGCGCTCGAAGATCCAATTGCGCAGCATGTGGACCGCGAAGTCGCGGTCCGCGGCGCGGTCCGCCGGCAGCCGGCGGGGATCGATCTTCTCGAACTCCGCCAGCGTCCGCCGCAAATAGCGCTGGTCGTCGAGCTCCTTGTCGAGAGAGCCCTCGGGGAGCTTGTCGTCGCACTCCTCGTGGAGGCCGAGCGCCGTTCCCGCCAGAGGGTTCCGCCGAACCCACTCGCGGAGGAAATCCTTCTCGAGCTTGTCCAGACGTTTGGAAGCGTCCATCAGGAAGCCAGGACCGTTTTCAGATGCCGGGTCAGGGCGGGGACCACCTCGAAAACGTCCCCCACGATGCCGTAGGTGGCGACCTTGAAGATCGGCGCGTCGGGATCCTTGTTGACGGCGACGATGACCTTGGAGGTGCGCATGCCGGCCAGGTGCTGGATAGCGCCGGAGATTCCAAGGGCGATGTAGAGATTCGGCGAAACCGTTTTTCCCGTCTGGCCGACCTGCTCGGAATGGGGCCGCCAGCCGGCGTCCACCACCGCCCGGGAGGCGCCGACGGCGGCCCCCAGGACCTCCGCCAGCTCGTCCCGCAGGTGGAAGTGCTCGGGTCCCTTCAGGCCGCGCCCGCCGGAGACGACAATCGCCGCTTCCGTGAGCTCGGCTTTTCCCTGCGCGGCGGCGACGACCTCGCGCGCGGCGGACCGGAAGTCGGAATCCTCGAAGGCCACCGCCAGGTCCTGCACGTCGGCCGCGGCGGGCGCCTCTTCGGCCGGAAAGGCGTTGGGCCGCAGCGACAGGAGCGCGGGCGCCTTCCGGAAGGCGACCGTGGCGAAGGCTTTGCCCGCGAACACGGGCCGGCGCGCCAGGAGCCGCCCGCCCTCCACGAGCACGCCGGTGCAGTCGGTCGCCGCGCTGGTGCCCAGGAGCGCCGCGAGCCCCCCTCCGAGGTCGCGGCCCATCGCCGTGGCGGCCAGGAAGATCGCCCCCGAGCCCCAGGCCCGGTGCGCCTCGGCCACGGCCCGCGCGTACGCCTCGGGAGCGTAATATTTCAGGCGCGGCCCCTCGGCCACGAAGATCCTGACCGCGCCGTACCGTCCGAGCGTTTCCGCGTGCGCCCGGACTCCCTCTCCGACCAGGACCGCGGCCGCCCGGCCTCCCAGCTTTTCGGCGACGCGGCGCGCCTCGGACAGGGTTTCGAGGCTGGGCTTCTTGAGTTTCCCGTCCCGAACTTCCGCGAACGCGAGGATGTTCATTCGGCCCGATCCGCCCCTAGAGCACCTTGGCCTCTTCCCGGAGCAGGCGCACCAGCTCCGGCACCGCCTCCGCGCCGCGGCCCACGATCCGCCCCGGGGGCCGCTCGGGCGGAGGCTCCATCCGGACGATCTCCAGGCGCGGGTCGAAGGCCGGCGCGGGCACCGTCTGGACGGGCTTGGACTTGGCCGCCAGGATGCCCTTGACGGACGGGTAGCGCCGGTCGTGGATTCCGTTGATTCCTTTCTGGACCGAGATGGCGCAGGGCAGGGAGAGCTCGACGACCTCCTCCCCGCCTTCGATCTGCCGGCGCGCGCGGGCCCGGCCGCCCTCGACCTCGAGCGCCGTGCAGACGTTCACGCGCGGCAGGCCCAGCAGGTGCGCCACGATGGTGGGAACCTGGTAGGAGTCGTCGTCGATGGCGCTCTTGCCGAAGAAGACGATGTCGAATTGAAGCGTGCGTAAGGTGGCCGCCAGGATTTCCGCCACGGGGTAGGGATCGAACGCGGGGCCTCCCTTGACGACGATGCCCCGGTCCAGCCCGATCGCCAGGGCCTTGCGCATGGCCACGTCGCTCCCTTCGGGGTCCACCGTCAGGCCCACCACTTCGCCCGAGCCGGCCTTTTCCTTAAGCCGGAGGGCCACTTCGATCGCCAGCTCGTCGTAGGGATTGACCACGTACTCGATCCCCTGGGGGTCGATGGACTTCCCGTCGGGGCCGATTTTGATCTTGGCGGTCGTGTCGGGGACGCGCTTGAGGCAGACGACGAGGTTCATGAACGCCGTCATTATAGGCATCGGGCGGTTCCCATCAAGGGAAAAACCCGGGACCGCTCGCCGGGCGAACGGTCCCGCCTCAGGCGCGGGCGGCCCACAGGCGCATGACGGCGACCACGGCGATCACCAGGAGCGCGACGGCCAGGCACACCGTGTTGAAGTAGCGTTCGATGAACGCCTTGATCCGGGGGCCGAAGAAGAAGCACAGGGCTCCCAAGAGGAAGAAGCGCCATCCGCGGCCGATCGTGGAGGCCAAAAGAAGCGTCTCCAGGCCGACGCGCTCATGGAAGAAGCCGGAGCCGATCGTGATGCCTTTGTAGGGGAAGGGGAGAAACGAGTAGAGCAGGATGAACGCAAAGGCGTTGCGGCCGAATTCTTCCCCCGCCCGCGTGAAGGCGGCTTCAAGGCGCCACGTGCGGATGACCCAGACGCCGACGGTGTCGTAGAGGGCGTAGCCGATGAGGTATCCCAGGATCGCCCCCGCGACGGAGGCGGCGGTGTCCACGAAGGCGTACCAGAACGACCGCCGGGGCTTTTCGAGGGAGAGGGCGACCTGAAGGAAAAGCGGGGGGATGGGAAAGACGCTGGAATCCAGGAACGCGAAGACGGCCAGGGCCCAGGTGCCCAAGGGGTGGTGGGCCCAGGAGAGGATCCACGCGTAGAGGCGCCGGAGGGGGTTGCGGCCGGCGGGCGGGGCGGGCGCGGCCGTCGGGGCGCCCGACGGGGGCGCCTCGACGCTACCGGCCATATTTCAGGCGTTCCGCCAGGATCTCGGGGAGGCCGGACTGGATGATCTTGCGCGCGGCCTTCTCCACGTCGTAGCGCACGCGGGTGACGCGGATCAGGCCCTCGTCGGAATCGTAGATGACGCAGACGGCGTCGGGGTTCTCGTCGCGGGGCTGGCCGATGGAGCCCACGTTGACCATCACCTTGGCGTTCTCGTCCAGGCGCACCTCGGTGTCCATATTGAAGGAGACGTTCTTGCGCTTGAAGAAGTTGACGGGCACGTGGGAGTGGCCCATGAACGACAGGGGGGTCGTCTGCTGCTCGAAGGAGAGGTGGGCGTCGTAGCTCGTCTGGATGTACTCGAAAAGCTCGGGCGAATAGAGCGTGGAGTGCACCACGGTGAAGTTGTCGCAGTACTCGACGAGTTTGAGGGAGCGGATGTATTGCTTGTGTTCTTCGGGCAGGGTCTTGCGGGTCCAGAGGGCGCTTTCGCGGGCGTAGGCGTTGAAGAAGTCGATATTGAGCTTGTCCACGGCGGCGAAGTCGTGGTTGCCGGCGGTGACGACCGCCTTGAGCTTCTGGCGGACGATGTCCACGCACTCGACGGGATTGGCGCCGTAGCCCACGAGGTCGCCGACGGAGACGTACTTCTGAACGCCTTCTTTTTCCATGACCTCGAGGACCGCCTCGAGCGCCTCGAGGTTCGCGTGGATGTCTCCCAGGATGCCGTATTTCATGGGACTACCGGACTTCTCTCTGACGGAAGAGGGAGCAGGACACGAGAAAGACCGCGCTCACGAAAAGCACGGCATACGCCAGCGACAGCCCCACGTACCGGACGGAAACGATTCTACCCTCGCTGAAAGCGGCCTGCAAGTTAAAGTACCCGAAATTGGGCGTCACGTACGCCAGGGCGCGCCCGGAGGCCGTCAGGGGCGCCACTCCCAGATTTTCGACGCTGGCGAGCATGTAACTTGAGACGTTTCCGAGGATGAAGGCGAGGGTGACCGCGGCCGCGGAAACCACGGCCGGAAAGAACGCCGCGAAGCTGACGGCCAGGGCCGCCAGGATCGCCGCCTGGAAGATCGCCAGCATCGTTCCCTGAAGCACCACGGCGCCCTGGGGGCGCAGGAACGATTCCCACGTCGCCGCCCAGGCGGCGCCGAAGGGGCTCCGCCCGGAAGAGGCCGCCCGCGCGAGGTCCGCGTCTCCGAGCGGCAGGTGGGGCAGGGACATCGTCCAGAGCGTCAAAAGAAGCGTGGCGGCCAGGACGAGCGTTCCGGGCAGGAGCGAAAGCCAGATGCCGAAGAACTTGCCCAGGAGGAAATCCGCGCGCCGCACGGGCTTGGAAAGAAGCGTCACCGCCGTGCGATCCTCGAGCTCCTGGGTGACCACCGTTCCGGAGGTCACCACGATGACCAGGAACGTCCAGAAGGTGAGGGTGGCGATTCCCATCTCGCGGACCATGTGGACTTCCTGATGGAAGGAGAAGAGTGTCAGGAAGCGGGAGAGGAAGACGGCCACGGCGAACGCCAGAAGCAGGATGGAGTAGAGCGGCCGGCGCAGGATTTCGCCGTAGGTGGCGGCGGTCAGGGGGACGAGCGCGCCGGCGAAAGCGGAGCGGGCGCCTGCGTCCTCGGGACGGCTCATCGGATTCATCATTATACACGCGTCGTCCGCCGAAGCGTGCTATAATTGAAAGGAAGTCCCGCCGCGGCGTCACGCGGAATCGGGGGGCTTTTCGGGTTGAGCCCGAGAGAGGGGGAAGGCATGTCGCAGGTCCGCCGGCTTGGCATGGGTCTCGGCGCCCTTCTGGGCGGCGAGGGGGAAAGTTCTCAAAATAATGAACAAAGCGGCGCGATCGAGGTCTCTCTCATTCGGCCCAACCCGTTCCAGCCGCGCGCGGAGTTCGACGAGGCGGAGATCGCCTCCCTGGCCGAGTCGCTCAAGCGGCAGGGGGTGCTGCAGCCGGTGGTGGTGCGGCCCGCCGAGGGCGGGTTCTATGAGCTTGTGGCGGGCGAGCGGCGCTGGAGAGCGTCCCGGAAGGCGGGATTCGACCGGATCCCGGCGGTGATTCGGGAGGTGGACGATCGGCGGATGCTGGAGATGGCTCTTGTCGAGAACCTTCAGCGCCGGGACCTCAATCCTCTCGAAAAGGCCCGCGCCTTCCGTCAACTCATGCAACTCAATTCCTGGACTCAGGAGGAAGTGGCCGACGCGGTGGGGCTGGGCCGGCCGACGGTGGCGAACTTCATCCGGCTTCTGGAACTCCCGCCGGAGATCCAGGAGGCTGTTTCACGTGGAACAATCACGATGGGCCATGCCCGGGCGCTCCTGGGCGTCTCCCCCCGCTCCGCCCAGCTTCAGCTCCTCCGGCGGATCCTCGAGGAGGACCTCTCGGTGCGCGCGCTGGAGAAGCTGGCCCGCCGGCGTTCCGAGCCCTCGTCGGAGAAGGGGAACGGCTCTTCCTCCCGCCGGGAGCCCTACCTCGAGGAACTGGAGCGCAAACTCATGGACCGCCTCGGCGTGCGGGTCGAAATCATGCCCGAGGCGATCGTCATCCCCTACGGCTCCAACCAGCAGCTCACGGCCATCCTCAAGCGGCTTGGCGTGCTGTAAGCGGCCGGGCCGCTATTTTCGGACGGCCGGCGGAGGGGGCATCTGCCGGATTCGAACCGCCGTGTCCCGGAAGATGCGCGTGTGGGGCGAGGTCTTGTCCGGCTCCGGACGCTTGCCCCCTTTCCAGGGGTTCGCCAGGTAATAGTCGAACGGGAAAAGCTCGTGGCTGTACTTGCCGAGCGCCCGCATGAACCCCGGCGCGTGAATGTTCATCCATCCGAAGCGGGTGTACATGTAGATATCGATGTCGTCCCCCCCTTGCGGGAAGGACTTGACGACCAGGGCCAGGTGCTCGGTCCCGTCCGCGATCTTGACCACGGCTGAGAAGAGGCCGGTGTCCTCGTTCGTGAAGAGCGTTGCCTCCCGGATGCGGAGATCGGGTTCGTCCGCCTGGCCGGGTTCGATCACCCAGCATTTGCCGGCCAGCACGTCTTCCGGAGTGATGTCGCTCAGCTTCATGGTCCGGTCGCTCCCCTAGCTTATTTTTCCGGCCGAAGGACAGCAAGAGGCAAGAGGGCATTCCGCGCACTTGGGCTTGCGCGCCGTGCACAGGCGGCGGCCGTGCCAGATCAGGCGGTGGGAAAAGTCGATCCACTCCTCCTGGGGGAGGATCCTCATGAGGTCCTGCTCGATCTTCTTGGGGTCCTCGTGCCGCGTAAGCCCGAGCCGCCGCGCCACGCGCCTCACATGGGTGTCCACGACCACGCCGGTGGCCTTGCCGAACCAGGTGCCCAGGACCACGTTGGCGGTCTTGCGCGCCACGCCGGGCAGCTCCACGAGCGCTTCCATCGTGTCCGGAACCCGGCCCCCGTGCTTTTCCACCAGGATCCGCGCCGCCTCCCGGATCGCGCGCGCCTTGGCGCGGTAGAAGCCCGTGGATCGGACCGCCCGCTCCAGCTCCGCCGGGTCCGCCTCCGCGTAGTCCCGCGCCGTCCGGTACTTGCGGAAAAGCTCCCGCGTCACCTCGTTGACCCGGGCGTCCGTGCATTGCGCCGACAGGATCGTGGCCACCAGAAGCTCCAGGGCGTTTCGGTGCCGCAGGGCGCAGCGGGCGTCCGGATACGTCCGCGCCAGGATCTCCACGATCCGCGCCGCGCGCTCAGCTTCGACGGAAGATTTCAAGGACGGCATCGAGGTCCCGTGTATTCAAGACGTCGCGATCCTCCAGCCACCCTCGCCGCGCCGTGCCGATTCCGTACTCGACGTTCTCGATTTCGGAAACGGCGTGCGCGTCCGGGTTGATCGCCACGAGGACTCCACGCTCCTTCGCCCGGCGGCAATGGGTCCAGTCCAAGTCCAGCCGGTTGGGATACGCGTTGAGCTCGATCACCTTCCGGTGGCGGCGGGCCGTTTCGATGACCCGCTCCAGGTCGATCCGATACCCCGGCCGGCTCAGAAGAAGCCTCCCCGTCGGATGGCCCAAAATGTCCAGATGATCGTTTTGGAGCGCCTTGCAGACCCGGTCGGTCATTTCGGACTCGGACATGTCGAAACGGGAATGCACCGATCCGATGACGAAATCGAGTCGGTCGAGGACTTCCGGGGTCAGGTCGAGATCGCCGTTCGGCAGAATGTCGCATTCCAAGCCCTTGAGGATGCGGAAGTCCTTCCACCGGCGGTTGAGCCGGTCCACCACCGAGAGCTGCTGGAGGAGCCTTTTTTCATCCATTCCGTTGGCATAGTAGGCCGCCTTGCTGTGGTCGGAAAGGCCCATGTACCGGAAACCCATGGAGCGCGCCTTCTCCGCCATGGCCTCGATTTCTGCAGCCCCGTCGCTCCATGTGGAATGGGTGTGGAAGATTCCTCTAAGAGATTTGAAGCCAATAAGTTGCGGCGTTTCTTTGAGGTCAAGCTCCCCTGTGTTTTCGCGCATTTCAGGGGGGATGAACGGGAGCCCGAGCCGATCATAGAATTCGGCTTCGTCCTTGCAGGGGAGAAGGCGATCCCCATCGAAGATTCCGTATTCGTTCACCTTCAGTCCGCGGCGCTGGGCGATCTGCCGGAGGGCGACATTGTGCTCCTTGCTGCCGGTAAAATACGCCAGGGCTGGAGCGAACTGGTCGTCCCGGACCACGCGCAGGTCCACCTGAAGTCCGGTGTGAAGAACAACGCTCGTCTTGGTCTCCCCTTGCGCCAGGACCCGCGAGATTCCCCCCGCCTTCAGGAATCCCTCCATGACGCGCCCCGGCTGGTCGGAACTGGCCAAAAGGTCGATGTCGCGCACGACCTCTTTCCAGCGCCTCAGGCTCCCCGCCAGGCTCGCCCGCGCCACCCCCTTGAGAGATTGCACGTATTCCAGAAGCCGGCGTGCCTGCGGCAAGGCCTCGCTCAAAAGATACTGGCCTTGATGCCCCTCGGCGAACTTGATCCCTTCCAGGATCTTTTGCTGGGTTTTTTCTCCGAACCCTTTGATGTTCAGTAGTTTATTCTCCTGGCACGCCTTGCGAAGATCCTCGATGGAGGTGATCCCCAGCTCCTTCCAGAGGGCGCGCGCTTTCTTGGGGCCCACGGAGGGAATGGTCATTATTTCTAGAACTCCTGCGGGCACCTGCCGGCGCAGCTCTTCGTACGCCTCGAGGCGGCCGGTCGTCACGAGTTGGGTGATCTTTTCCGCCAGCGCCTCTCCGATGCCGGGAATCTCGCGCAGCCGCTTCTGTTCAACCAGTGAGCGAACATCTTCAGTGAGACCGGCCAACGAGCGAGCGGCGGCGTAGTAGGCGCGAACCTTGAAAGGGTTCTCGCCCTGGATTTCGAGGATTCGGCCGATTTCCTGAAGCACGTCGGCGACGGCCCGGTTGTCCATGCCTGTCGGACGCGCGGTACGGCGGGGACGGTCCGTCCGCGGCCGCCTCAGAACGGCTCGATCCTAGCACGGCGTCCTTCCGCTGTAAAGCGCGCGGGTCGGACGGCGTAACGGCCGTCGCGTCGAACGGCTCAACGGGTTGACAGTCCGCCCGCCGTCCCACCCCGGAGGCCTCCATGCGATCCCCCCTCGGCCTGCTTGCCGCGGCGCTCCTGACTCCGACGTCCCCGCACTCTTTCGATGCTCCGGCTTCTTCCACAGCCCTGCAGGAATCGCGCGCGGAACCGACCCGCCCCGTCGGGCCGCAGGAGGGAGACGCTCGCGGCGACGAAGTGGATCGCCTGATCGAGAACCTGGGTTCCTCCGAGGCGCCGACCCGCCGGCAGGCGGAGCGACGGCTGGCGGAACTGGGCGAGGAGGCCGTGCCGCGCCTGCGCGCGGCGGCTTACGACTCGACCGCGGAGCGCGCGCTGGCGGCCCGGCGCCTGCTTTTGGAGATCGATCGCCGCCGTCGCGCCGCGCAAGGCGATCCCTCGGAACGGACGCCCCCTCCGGTCCTTGCGTTCGTGTATTTCGACTGGGCGCGCGGAGTCTACTTCCAGATCGATCCGAAGGGACGGGTCGTCCTGACCGCTCCGCTGCGCGACGAGAAGAGCGGAAAGCTGGAGTTCCATCGATTCGAAGCGGAGTCGCTGGACGACTTTCGGGGGCGGTTCCCGGGACTTCTCGGGCGCTTCGGGCTGGAGCGTCTGATCCGCCCGCCTCGCGTGGAGCCCGGGGATCGCGAGTGGTGGACGCGTCTGGAGCGGTGGCTGGCGCCGGAGCCTTCGGCGCAGGACCTGGACGAACGCGAGAGTCTGTCCGCGCGGCTGGAAGCCTGGCGCGCCCGGCATCGCGCACTCCTCGAGCGCTTTCTTCGGGAGTGGAAGCAGCGTGACCCCGAGGAGCCCGACGCGGGCGCGCTCCTGGGCGAGCCGGAGGCGGCGTTGCGCACGCAGCTCGGCCTGGAGGATTCCGGAGGCGCGCTGGTCCTGGAAGTGCGCGAAGGTGGACCGGCGGAGCGCGCGGGGTTGCGCCGGCACGACGTGATCGTGCGGGTGGACGAACGACCGGCCGGATCGGCCGCCGAGGTCGCCCGGATTCTCGCCCGGGCGTTGCGGGAGCGCCCGGTGGCGCTCGAAGTGCTCCGCGGCGGGGAACGCGTGGAGCTTCGGTTTCCCCGACCCGCCGACGCGCCGTAACGCCCGGGGCGCGGGGCGGATCACCCGGGTGGCATGGACCGTCCCGCGCGGGACCGTCCGAGCCGAGAGGAGAGGTGAGCGATGCTGAGTTGGGCGCTGGCATTCTTCATCATCGCGATCATCGCCGCCGTGTTCGGCTTCGGCAACATCGCGGCGGGGGCGGCGGGCATCGCGCAGGTGCTCTTCTTCATCTTCCTGGTCGCCTTCGTGATCGCGCTCGTGGCGGGCCTCGTGACGGGTCGCTCGACCCGCCCGCCCGTGTAGGGAGAAGGCGTCGGAGCGGGGCGCCGCCGATGCGGACCGCGGCGGCGCCCCGGGGGCCGGGAACCCGGCACAGCAAATCACAAAAAGCGAATCGCGAAGGACGAAGCGTCCCCTCTCCAAGGAAGCTCCTCCCGCGATTCCCCTGCGTGCAAAAGTCCTCCACGAGGGTGGAGGACTTTTGCGGGACCTTTGCCGGGAGGGGGCCGGCTTACGCCGTGGGCGCGGCCGGCCGCATGCGAAGTTCGGTGGGCGCGCGCCGCACGCGTGTCCGCCGCCAGCCGGCGGCAAGCATGGTGGCGGCCAGGCTGATCAGCTGCGACCCCAGCAGCACCCACGCGGCGGTCGTCGCCGCCGCGGCCGCGCGCTCCGCGGCTTCGCGCGCCTGCGTCATCTGCTCCGCGGTCATCGGGGCCCGTTGCAGGTTCTGATCTTCGACCCGCGGCGCGGCCTGGACCCCCGGCGGCTGGAACGCCGGGCGCTGGCCCGCGACCATGCCCGCCGCTCCGGCGGTGGCCCCGCCCAGGACGCCGGAAGCGCCCACGGACATGAGGAACAAGGCGATCAGCACGCCGACCGTCCACGTGAGTCCGCCGAAAAGCATGGGCATGTAGGGGCGGTCCGTGCGCGACGTGCGACTGAGGACCATGCCGCCCACGAGGCCTACGACGATGGCGGTGAGCACCATCCAGAGGATGGATCCCACGCCGAACGCGGCGGCCATCTCCTGCGTTTCCTCGGCGGTCGCCGGCATCGGCGCCGCGGCCCCGGCCGACAGGCCGATCGCCGCCCCCAGCGTGCTCATGAGAATCGTCACCGCGAAGCCGGCCAGCGCGCCCGCGACGATGGGGCCCCATTGGATGCGGCCCAGCCCGCCGGCGGGCTCCGCCACGACCGGCGTTCCGACCGGAGTTTCGACTTGGTTCGCCATATAGCGTTCTCCGTCCGCACGAGAAGTAGAAAACCGGAACGACCACGCACCCGACGAGAAGCGCCTCTCGGTGTTTCCCATCCTCCGATCCCCCGGCGAAGGAGGCGTTACGATCGGGGAACCCCGCACGGATCCCGCGTAACATCGGCGCCCTTTGGGGCTCATATGGGGCGACACGAGAACCTATCCCTCCCATCTACAGGGGCCTCTTCTCACCGGGAGAGGCCCCTCTCATTTTTTGAGGTCGCCGCGCGAAAACGCGCGAGACGGACGGCTCAGGCGGGACCCGCGTAGCGGGCTTCGATCCGCTCGCGGATGCGGGCACGCGCCTCGCGCGCGGACAGATTCCCGGCGCGCTCGACCTCTTCGACCTCCGCCGCCAGCTCCTCGTCCTTGATCGAGGCGCGGATCCAGCGGGAGTAGTCCCTTCGGGCCAGATGATAGGTCCAGGTTTCGTCGTCCACCCCCTCGGCGAGCTGGACGAAAAGCAGCAGGTTCTGAGCGCGCAGGTTCAGCTTCCCCTCGGGGCCCCGGAAATAGAAGCTCTTATCCGGACCCAGCTCGCCCTCGGCATACTTGCGGCGATGGCGGCGCCGGACGGTGCGGGGAGGGCGCGGCCGGAACGGGACGGCGGCCGCGCCCGCGGCGCGGTCCCAGAAGAGCGGCCCGCCGGCCGCCGCCGCCGGCGGCCTGGCTTCCCCCAGGATCGCCGCGAACCGTCCCGCCAGAAGGGGCGCCTCCTCCCCGAGCGCCACCAGCCGGTTCACCGACTCCAGGATCTTCCGCGCCATTCCGTCCGGGGACACGGTGATGAAGAGGATGGCCGCGACTTCCGAGATCTCCGAGACGAGCTCCGGCGAGAGAGAGGCGG
>DATLZA010000140.1 GCA_035574235.1 Planctomycetota bacterium
AACCTCGCGGCCCTGGCGGGTCACCTCGAGAAGCTCGCCGCCCACGCGGGCCCCCGCCCCGCCATCACCGCCGACGACGTCCGCGCCCTTGTCGGGCTTCACGAGGAGCGCGAGGTCTACGAGCTCGCCCTGGCCGCCGCCCGGCGCGACCTGCCCGGCGCCTTCCGCATCCTGCGCGCCCTCCTGCGGGCCGGCGAGGCCGTTCAGGTTCTCATCTGGAAGCTCGCCTGGCAGTACCGCAAACTCGCCGAGGCCAAGAAACTCCTGGCCTCCGGCAGGCGCCGCTTCGAGGTCACCTCTCAGCTCCAAATCACCTACTACGCCGACGAATTCCTCCGGCTCGTGGACGCCCATTCCCTGGGAGAACTGACCGAAAAGCACGGCGAAATCCTCAAGGCCGACGTGGCGATCAAGACGTCCGGGGGAGCCGACGTCCCCATCCTGGAATCCCTGGTCTGCCGCCTCGCGTGCGGAGGCGTGCGTTAAGGAGGCCTTTTATGGTAGAATTCTGCACGATCTGCGGGACGAGTCTTCCCAAGGGAGACCTGACGGTCAAGGCCGGGCGGCTCTTCACGAGCCACGACTACACGTGCCCGAGCTGCGGGAAGCTCGCCAACCCCGCCAAGGCGCAGGAAGAAAAGGCCCCGGAGGCCGAGCCGGACCGGGACCTGATCTTCAAGAAGGGCTCGGTTCGGACCGAGCCGTCCTAGGGAGCCGGGGGAAAAGGGGCGAGCTGAGCCGACCGGGAGGAGACACCGTATGGCCCTTGACCGCCGTCCCGCGCGCCCGACGACGCGGGCGTTCCCGTCCGCGCCGGGGAAGACCCCCACGCAGCGCGCTCCGGCGCACAAGGCGACCGGCCGCACCGCCCGGGCCGAGCCGCATGCGCCCACCCGCGTCGTCCGGCCGGCTCCGCGGTCTTCATCGAAGACGCTCTGGATCGCCGGCGGCGCCGCCGCGGGAGTCCTGCTCCTCATCGTCCTCGTCGTCGCCGCCTCGGGATCGTCCTCCCGGATTCCCGACAAGGCGCCCGTTCGCAAGGCTCCCAAGCCCGTGGACGTTTCCCAGCTCGAACGCGACGGCATGGCCAAGTGCGAACAGGGTCTCGCGCTCATCCAGAGTTCCTACAATGCGGGCCACAAGGCGAACCTCCAGAGGGGCGTCGAACTGATCAAGGAAGGGAACAGCCTGCTCGAAGAGGCCAACCGGCTCAGCGGCAACATGTACGACACCAAGAAGTACAACGAGGCCCTCAAGATGGCGCGCAACAAGATTCTGGAGTTGAAATAAGAGGAAGCGGGACTATGAGCGACGCCGATTCTCCCACCCGCCGTCGGACGACGACCTCGATCCGCAAGGCGCAGGGCGCCGCGCCCCCCGAGGGCGGCGCCTCCGCCGGTCGCGCGACCGGACGCCTCCCCGCCGGACGGCGTCCTTCGGCGGGGGAACGCCTTCAGAAGACCGCCAAGCCCCCCAGCCGCGTGGGGGCCGCGATCAAGCTTCTGCTCATCCTCGTCGTCGTTCTGGGAATCCCCGGCATCCTTGGGGCGGGCATCCTGATCAAGGACAACCGCGGGCGCAATGTGTGGGTTCGCCTGGGCCAGCGGTTCGGACTTTTCGCCGACGCCGGACGTCGCGCTCCCGCCGGTCCCGCCGAGTCCGAAATGGACATCAAATACAAGAACGCCCTGGCCGCCCGCGCCCGCGCCCAGTTCTACGTGAATAACGAGCTGTCCCGGAGCGAAAAGGAAATCGATTCCCTCTCCGCCGAAAAGCTCGAGGAAATCGTCGCCGAACTCGAAAAGCACCGCGCCCTCGTTCAACAGGGAATCGGCGACATCGAAGCCGTGGCCAATGAGGTCAACAAGCCCGAGGGCACCACCCAATCCCAGGTGGATAATCTCCAGGCCAACGAGGAGCTTCAGAATCAGCAGAAGTACTACAAGGAACTCGGAGCGCTTCTCGTGAAGTGGCGGGATCTGCGCGATCGGAAGCTCGGCAGGACGCCGGAACCGCCGAAGCCGGCCGAGGCCAAACCTCCCGGCGCGCCTTCCGCCCAGGCGGTCGCTCCCAAGCGCGGCGAAACCGTCGTCGCGCCGCTTCCGGGGGAAGCGCCCAAGCCGCCTCCTCCTCCCGCGCCCCGGCTTCAGGTTCCCCCGCGGCCCCATCCCTGGGCTTCCTTCAAGCCGGGCGCGTGGGTGCGCACCCGCCTCCGCACGCAGTCGGGCGACCGCGCGGTCGAAACGCTCACCGATGTCACGCTCGTGGAACTGACGGATGAGGCGGCCCGGCTCAAGGTCGAAACCCTGAACCCCGACGGCAAGGTGACGGTTTCCGAGGAGAAGATTCCTCTCGCTCCCGGGTCCCTCAAGGCTCTCCGGGAAGAGAAGCTCACGATCGGAGGCCGGGATTTTGCCTGTATCGTCGTGGAGACCTCCGGGCCTTCCGGTCCCGTGAGAACCTGGATCCCGCTCGAAGGCCGGGCCGCGCGCGTGGCGACGCTCAAGACCGAATCCGAGGGGGCGTCCGAGGCGGCTGAAGAGGTCGGCGAGGAGACGCTCCAGGTCGCTTCGCGGCCCGTGGCGTGCGTGACGGTCCAGAGCGCCGGCCGCCAGGGGGAAAAGGAGATCCAGAGCCTCGTCTGGTATTCGGAGGAAATCCCCGGTTTCTCCGCCAAGCGGGTCCTCAAGATCGACGGCGCGCGGACGACGGCGGAAGCCATCGCCTTCGGCGACGACGCCGCCTCCAAGCCCGCGCTCGAGGCCCCGAAGCGCGAACCCACGGCCAAGCCGCCCGCGAAGGCCGAGCCCAAGCCGGAACCGACGCCTCCGCCGGCCCCGCCCGAGCCGCCGCGTCCTCCGGAACCTCCGCCGGCGGAAGTACTCGCCCGGGCCGACGCCCTGGTCAAGGAGAGCTCGAGCCTTGCCCTCCGGGTGATTCAGGCGGCCGGCGCGCTGCCGGAAGCCGAAGACGCGCTTCGCGCGCTTCTGGACACCTGCGAGCGCGCCATCGACGGACTCGGCCGCGCGCGGGAGGCCTACCGGAGCGTTCGAGACAAAGCCTCCGATCCCGCGGCGATCGACGCCGGCCTCGGCAAGATCGAGAAGCTCCTGGGCATCTTGCAAAACCACCGGGACGCGATAAAATCTAAAATGAAGTAGCGCGCCGCGGCGACCGCGCCATCGAGAGGGGGAAACAAGGGTGAGAGGGGCAGGTCTCATCATCTCGTCGTTCTTGGCGGCCGTCTTCCTCTCCGCCTGCTCGGCCGCGGCCCCGCCGCCGTCCCCCGCCCTCCCCGAGGATCTTTCCGCCCGGGAGCTTCCGGCCTCCGCTCCGCCCCCGGCGCCCGCCGTCGTTCCCGTGGGGGCCGAGGCGCCTCCCCGGGAGCCTTCCTTCGAGGATCTGCTCAAACTCCAGAAGGAGATCGCGGCCCGCCGTCCGGGACGCGACGAGGAGAAGCTGAGGCTGGCGCTTCTCTACGCGAGCGCCGGGCAGGAAGAGGAGGCCGACCGGATCTTCTCGACGCTCTCGTCCCGGGCCCATCCGCTCGTTCCCTATCTCGACTTTTTCCTGCGCCGCCGGCTCGGCGACCACAAGGAGGCCGGCCGCCTTCTGGCGCGGTTCAACGAGGAGGACCGGCGCGCCACCGGGTTCGTGATCGAGCGCGTGGAGCTGTGCTCGCGCATCCGGCGCTTCCGGGACTACGTACCGGCGGAAAACGACCGCGTGACGCCGGGAGGGACGATTCTCCTTTACGTCGAGCCCCGGAACTTTACGTTGCAGCGCGAGGGGGACACGCATATACTGCATTTGAAGTACGAGTGGAAGCTGTACGACGACCGCGCCGCGGAACTGCCCGTGCCGGCCTGGGAGCGGGCTTCGGCCGAGGAGCGTGAGGACCGCGTGGCCACCCACGGCCCCGTGACGGAGTTTTACCAGAGCTTCAAGCTGCCTCTGCCCGCGAACCTCGCCGCGGGACATTACCGCGTGAAAGTCACGGTCACGGACGTTCCCTCGGGCCGAAGCGACCGGGTGTACGTGCCCCTTACGGTCGCGGCCGCGGAGCGCGCACGGTGAGGATCGCGCGCGCCGGGATTCTGGCGCTTCTGGCCGGGGGCTGCGCGGCGTCGCCGCCGGCTCCGGACGAGGAGGCGCTGGTGGCGTACGAGCAGGCCGGGCGGCTTTACGCCGAGGGACGGTGGGCCGAAGCCGCGGCCCTCTACGAGAGCGTCCTGGCCGTCCGCGACCGGATCCGGGACGCGTATCACCGGCTGGCCCGCTGCCGCCGGGAGCTGGGGGACGAGGCCGCGGCGGCCGAGGTCCTGGAGCGGGCGCTCCGCGTGGACCGGACCGACGAGGAGGCCCTCCGGGGACTGGCGCAGATCCGGGAACGCCGCGGAGAGCTGGCGGAGGCGCTGGCCGCGTGGCGGGCGCTCGCGGCGCTGCGCCCGGGAGATCCGGCCCCGGCGCGGGAAGTCGCCCGGCTGGAAGCGTTGAAAGGACGGGAGCCATGAAGATTTTTCTCGACACGGCCAGCGTCCAGGAGATCAAGGAGGCGGCGCGCCTGGGATTCCTGGACGGGGTCACGACCAATCCCACCCTCATCGCCCGGGAAAAAAAGAAGTTCGACGACGCCATCCGCGAGATCTGCGAGATCTGCCCCGGGCCCGTTTCGGCGGAATGCGTTTCGGAGAAGTTCGAGGACCTCATGCCCGAGGCGCGCCGGCTGGCGAAGCTCGCCCCGAACGTCGTCGTGAAAATCCCGCTCACCCGCGAGGGCCTCAAGGCGGTCAAGGCCTGCGCCGCGGAGGGGATCAAGGTCAACGTGACGCTCTGCTTCAGCGCCCTCCAGGCCATGTTCGCCGCCAAGGCGGGGGCCGCCTTCATCAGTCCCTTCATCGGGCGCATCGACGACACGGGTCACGACGGCATGGTCCTGATCCGGGACATCGTGCAGATTTACCGGAATTACGGCTACGCCACCGAAGTGCTGGCGGCCAGCATCCGGCATCCCGTTCACGTGCTCGAGGCCGCCAAGGCGGGCGCGCACGTGGCCACGATGCCCTTCGCCGTCTTCGACAAGCTCATCCAGCACCCCCTGACGGACCGCGGGGTGCAGCTCTTCCTCGAGGATTATCGGAAGATCCCGCGGTAGGGGAGGCGCGGCGTGAGCAAGGGTTGCGCGCGCCACCCGGACCGGCCGGCGGCGGCGACGTGCGGGCGCTGCCGCGGGGCGGCCTGCGCCGCCTGCGTGCTGATGACGCCTCTGGGGAGCTTCTGCTCCCCCGAGTGCGCCGCCCAGGCGCGCGCGTTCCGGGAACGGGCGCGTGAAGCGCCCGCCCGGCGTCCCGGGGAGACGCTCCGGGCGACGGCCGGGGTCGTCCTGGCGGCCCTGGCGGCGGTCGTGCTGCTTCATCTGGCCGCCCGCCTGGGCGTTCCGGGGGCCGACCGGGCGGACATCATCGGGAGGCTGCTTCGGTCGGTCGAGCGCAGCGGGGAGCTTCGGACGCGATGAGACCTTCTCGGTGGGCCCGGGCGGCGGCCGCGGCGCTTCTGGCCGGATGCGCGGCGCCGGCGTCGCGCGAACCCGTCAACCTCCACTTCCTGCGCGAGGCGGAGAAGCATTTTCTCCTCGAGGAGTACGGCCGCGCGGCCGGATACTACGAGGCGTTCCTGAACGACAACCCCGAGCACCCCGATCGGGCCGAGATCCGCGCGCGCGCCGGGCGGTGCCACCTGGGAGCGGGCCGGCCGGACCTGGCGCTGGCGGCCTTCGAGAAGGCGCTGGCGGACCATCCTTCGGGACCGCTGCGCTGGGAAATTCTCTTCCGCCGCGCGGTGGCCTGGCGGCTCGCCGGGGACGCGGGGCGCGCCGTGGAGGGGTTCCGCGCCGTGGCCGCGGCGCCCGCGGCCGAACGGGGACGGAGCGTGACCGACGACGAGCTTCACTACGAATACGCGCTGGCGCTCTTCCGCGCCGGCGACTGGCGGGGCGGCCACGCGGCGCTGGCGCGCGTGTCGCCGCTGGGTCCGTACGGCGAGCGGGCCCGTTCGCGGCAGGGCCTCACCGCCTTCGCCGTGCAGGTCGGGGCGTACGCGGACGAAGCCCGCGCCCGGGCGGAGGCCTCCAGGGTCCAAGGAAGCGTCCGGGCCGTCCCGGGGGATCGGCCGCTGTTTGTGGTCCTGACGGGCTCTTTTCCCCGGTACGAGGACGCGCAGCGGGAGGCCGACCGGCTGCGCCCGCTCTACCCGGACGCCTTCGTCGTTCCGTAACGGTCCGCGGCGGGGCCGCGTCTGAACAAGGGAAGCGCTTCATCCCCGACGAGGAACCCTCCGCCATGCGCGCCGCCGGGCCTTCTGCGGATTCCGGACCCGCTCCCGCGGTTCCGCGGCTCCCTTGCGCCGAGCGGTGGCCGGAGTGGAAATGGCGCCTGGAGAACGCCTGAGGGCGCTCCCGCCCGGACGGGCCAGGCCATGCCCGACGAAGACGAGATGGATCCCCGCCGAACGGAAATCCTGGCGGGCCTCCGATGCCCCCGCTGCCACGCGACGCTTTCGGTCGTCCTGCCGCCCGAGCTGCCGGGTTATCGCTGCCCCCAAGGCCATGAGTTCCTGGCCGGGAACCTTCTGGCCGAGGGAGGGGCCGACCGCCCGGAGCTCGAAAAGGCGCTCCGCCGCGCCCTGGACGCCTGGGGCGAGCGGGCCGTTCTCCTGCGGGAGATGGCCGCCTCGGAGCGCCGGGCGGGGCGCTCCGCCCTGGCGGACGACTTCGAGCGCACCGCCTTCCTTCTCGAAGGCCGCTGCGGCGTGATCCGCGAGACGCTTGCGGCGGCGTGAGCGGGTCCTTGTCTTGCTCCGGACCGCGCCTTAGAATCCCCGCGATGGCCACGCCGCTCATGGAGCAGTACGCGCGGATCAAGGCCCGCCATCCCCACGACATCCTCCTTTTCCGCCTGGGCGATTTCTACGAGATGTTCTACGACGACGCCCGAACCGCCTCCCAGGTCCTGGGCATCGTCCTCACCTCGCGCTCCAAGGGCGACGCCCGCATTCCCATGGCGGGGATCCCGTATCATTCGGCGCAGTCCTACATCAACCGCCTGCTGCGGGCGGGCCACCGCGTCGCCGTCTGCGAGCAGCTCGAGGATCCCGAGGAGGCCGACGGCCTCGTGGAGCGGGACGTCGTGCGCGTGATCACGCCGGGGACGCTCGTCGAAGAAACGATCCTGGAGGAGCGGCGCAACAACTATCTGGCCGCCGCGGTGTTCGACGGCGCGAAGGCCGGCCTGGCATGGGTGGATCTTTCGACGGGGACCTTTCGGCTGGCCGACGTCGCCGCCGAGCGGCTGCCGGACGAGCTGGTGCGGCTGGCCCCCTCCGAGACGCTCCTGCCCGCCTCGGAGGCCGAGGCGCGGGGCCCCGCCGTGGGGGCCGCCTCGGGCGGGATCGTCACGCCCTTTCACGACTGGATGTTCGACCGAGACGCGGCCGCGCGGGCGCTGTGCGAGCACTTCGGGGTCAGGTCCCTCGACGGCTTCGGCTGCGCGGATCTCGGGCCGGCGGTCGCCGCCGCGGGGGCGGTGCTGGGATACCTCAAGGAAACGCAGCGCGGGCCCCTGGCGCATCTGACGCGCCTGGAGCGCTACGTGGGCGAGGGCCGGATGTTCCTGGACCGCCAGACGCAGGCGGCGCTGGAGCTGACGGAGACGCTGCGGACGGGGGATCGCAAGGGATCGCTCCTCTGGGTTCTCGACCGCGCGCGCACGCCCATGGGGGCGCGCCTCCTGCGCGAATGGGTGACGTCCCCTCTCGTGCGCGCGGCCGACATCCGCGCGCGGCTGGACGCCGTGGAGGAGCTTTTCGCCGACGACGAGCGGCGCCGCCGGGTGCAGGAACGGCTGAGGACGGTCTTCGATCTCGAGCGCGCGCTGGCCCGGGTGGGCGCCGGGCGGGCGACGGCTCGGGACCTCGTGGGGCTGCGCACATCGCTCGGACCGCTGCCGGAGCTGGCGGAACTCAAGTTCCGCTCGGCGCTTCTCGAAGGGTTGCGGATCGGAACCCACCGCGAGCTGGCCGAATACCTCGGCCGGGCGCTCGCGGACGACCCGCCGCATCTCCTGACGGAAGGGGGCCTGATCCGGCCCGGGTTTCACGAGGAACTCGACCGCCTGCGGGACCTGGCCACGGACGGACGCACGTGGATCGCCTCTTTCGAGGCCCGCGAGATCCAGCGCACGGGGATCCCGTCCCTGAAGGTGGGCTATAACAAGGTTTTCGGATACTACATCGAAGTCACCCACGTCCACCGCGACAAGATCCCCGCCGACTACGTCCGCAAGCAGACGCTCAAGAACGCCGAGCGGTTCATCACGCCGGAACTCAAGGAGCAGGAGACGCTGGTCCTCAACGCCGTGGAGCGCTCCAAGGAGCTCGAGTACGAGGTCTTCCAGGAGGTGCGCGCGCGGGTGGCCAGGGAGATTCCGGAACTGCAGGAGACGGCGCGGTCCCTGGCGCTCCTGGACGCCGTGGCCTCCCTGGCGGAGGTCGCGCGGGAGAACCGCTACGTCAAGCCGGAAGTCGACGAGACCGTCGAGCTGGAGATCCGCGAGTCGCGGCATCCCGTGCTCGAGGTGCTGGGCGAGGAGCCCTTCGTGCCCAACGACATCGTGATCGCGGGCGACCGGCGGCTGCTTTTGCTGACCGGGCCCAACATGGCGGGCAAGTCCACCTACATCCGCCAGGCGGCGCTCCTGGTCCTCATGGCCCAGATGGGATCCTTCGTCCCGGCGGCCAAGGCGCGCCTGGGGGTGGTGGATCGGATCTTCACCCGCGTGGGAGCGTCGGACGACCTGACGCGGGGGGCCTCGACGTTCATGGTCGAGATGAGCGAGACGGCCAACATTCTCAACCATGCCACCGAGCGGAGCCTGGTGATTCTGGACGAGATCGGACGGGGGACCTCCACGTTCGACGGCCTTTCGATCGCGTGGGCCGTGACGGAGTATCTGCACGAGGCGGTGCGGGCGCGGACGCTCTTCGCCACGCACTATCACGAGCTGACGGAACTGGGCCGGCGGCTCCCCGGCGTGCGCAACCTCCACGTGGGGGTGAAGGAGTGGGGGGAGGGGATCGTGTTTCTCCACCGGATTCTCGAGGGTCCCACGGACAAGAGCTACGGCATTCACGTGGCGCGGCTGGCGGGCATTCCCCGCACGGTCGTGGAGCGCGCGCGGGTGATCCTGGCGGGGCTGGAGGCGCAGGCGGGGGATCCGCGCGCCGCGGTCCGGCGGGTGCGGCCGGAGGACCTGCGGCAGATCCCGCTTTTTGCGGCCGCCGCGCCCTCCGCTCCCGCGGAGGATCCTCTGCGCCGCGAGCTGGCCCGGCTCGACGTGAACCGCATGACGCCGATCGAGGCGCTGCGCGCGCTGGCGGAGCTGGCGGAGCGGGCCCGCCGCGACGGGTCCGCGTAGCGTCAGTCCTTCGATTCGAGCCGGGCGCGCACCTCGGGAGGCACGTCCGCCCGCGCGGCCCCCCAGTCGGAGAATTCGAATTCCATGTCGAGGCGGTAGGTCCGTACTTCCGGAGGCCCGTCGCGCCGGGCGTAGGCCACCTTGACCGAGCGTTCGTCGCGGACGCGCAGGACCAGGCCGTCCGCGCGCCGCACCGTGAAGGCGATCGTGCCGCGAAGGGTGGAGTTCCAGCGGATTTCATCCGGGGCCTGGAGCGTCCCGGCCCGGACGGCCTTCTCGATCTGAGCGGAGAGGGACTCCTTGAGGAACGTCTCGCGGTAGGGCAGCAGCGTCCGCAGGCAGGCCACACCCTCGATCTCCCGCTCCTCGGGAGGCCGTCCCCCTTTCACCGCGTCGAGCGCGCAGGCGAGGATCTCATGGGGCGGCCGCGCGTCGGTCAGGAGCCGCACGATCGCCTCGGCCTCGGGGTCGGGACGTTCGACGGATTCGCCGATCCGCTCGCCGGGGGTCTTCCAGAGGCCTTCGGGCCCGCGGACGAGGATGCGCTCGCCGAGACGGACGGATCGGTACTGGCGGACGCGGCTGACGAGAAGCCCGTCGGGGAGGTATTCGCCGGCGCGCTCGTACCTTCCGCGGACGCGGTAGGAGTAACCGGCGGCGGCGGTCCTGCGGAGCGCGTCCCGGATCGCCTCGAGGGTCGCGTCGGGAGGGGCGGCCTGCGCCGCGAGCGCCAGGAGGGCCGCCGCGACGGCTCCCATGGGGGCCTACTCCAGGCGCCGTGCGGCCTCCGCGGCGCGGCGCCCCGCCTCGGTGCCCGCGTAGTCGCGGGCGATCTTGCGGGCGGCCTCGCGGGCGGAGGTCCGGTCGCCGGTCAGGGCCAGCTCGAGCTTGGCCTCCCCGGCGCGCGAGATTTCCTCGAGGAGCTTCGCGGCGGTTTCGATCTCGGTCTTGAGAAGCCTGGAATCGTGCTTGAGGACCTGGTTGAGGCGCTGGATGGCGGCGGAGGGGTTGCCGCGTTCGTTTTCCCAGCGGGCGATGCGGATTTCCGCCTGGACGCCGGGGGGCGTGGCGCGGAACGTCCGGACGACTTCCTCGAGGGCTTCGATGCCGGCTTCGGGGCTGACGCTCTCGCCGAGCTCGGCGCGGCGCAGCGCCGATTCGCCCAGTTCCGCCAGGCGGGACTGAGCCTCGCCGACCTCGCGGTATCCGGAGCGTCCCGTCAAGACGATGTCCACGAGGGCCTTGATCCCGCGCGTTTCATCGGACTTGACGAGCTCCATCGCTCGGGCGAAGTCCTGGCGGAGTTTTTGTTCGTACGCGAGGACGGCCTGGGGGGTTCCGATGAGGATTCGGCGGAGCTGGTCGATGGAAAGGGCGCTGGTTCGGAGAAAGTCATTGCCGTAGATGTCGCACCCCACGCAGCTCGGAGCCGAGCGGAGTCCCCATGCCTTGATGTACGGGCTTTCCTTGTCGAAGTCCATCTTGACGAAAGCCCACGGACCGTGGGAAGCCTGGACGAATTCGGTTCCATTGAAGATGTCCGGCTCGCGCGTCTCCGCGGGGGGACGGACGTAAACGAAGATGTACTTTTTCTCCTGGGGTTCCAGTCCCAGGCGCATGAGCCGCCGGCGTTCGAATTCAGGAATCTCCCCCGGAGTCATGGCTTTTTCCATGCTCGGGTACCATTCGATCCGATTGAACCGGTCGCCGAAGTCCGCGCCGCGCCCCTGGGCCCACGCGGGGGATGCCAGAACGGCCAGGACAAGGAACGTCGGCGCCGCCTCCCCGATCCGCTTCATGAGCGGCCTCCCCTGAAGAAGGTTGGTTCGTTGGTCCATTATTTATACAAGACCGCCCCCTCCGGCGGTTTCGGCTCCCGGGAATTTGACGCCTCCGAGGGCGCGGTATTCCACGGCGTCGAAGCCGTTCGAATGCGCTTGACCTGGCCCGGGGGCGGGCCTATAATCCGGCCTTGTTATGGCACATAAGAAAGGGCAGGGTTCGTCCCGAAACGGCCGCGATTCGGAGTCCAAGAGGCTCGGGGTCAAGGTCTTCGACGGGCAGGCCGTCCGCGCCGGAGGCATCATCGTCCGGCAGCGGGGCGCCCGGTGGATCGAGCGCTTCAACGTGGGACGCGGCCGGGATTTCACGCTGTACGCCCTGGTGGACGGGGTTGTCAAATTCGAATCCGGCAATCGCGTCAGCGTCTACCCCGCGCCGGGCGGCAACGGCGGCGCGTCCGCGCCGGCGCC
>DATLZA010000141.1 GCA_035574235.1 Planctomycetota bacterium
CGGCATGTTCGGCGATTATAGGCCCGCCTGCGGCGCGCGGTCAACGGGTTTCCGGCTGTTCGCGGGCCGAGGCGTGAGGTAAAATGAAAGCGCGCTCAGGGGAGGGCAGGCTCCGGTGGTCACGAAGGAATTTCTCACGTCGGTGGATCTCTTCGCGGGGCTCGCGGCGCCGGACGCGGAGGCGCTGGCGGCGTTCGGGCGGGAAGAGGTCTTCCGCAAGGGTCAGACGATCTTCCGCGAGCGCGATCCGGGGGATCGCGTCTACGTGGTCCTTTCCGGCGTGGTCGAGGTGACGCGCTCGGCGCCGGGAGTGGACCGTCCGACGCCCGTGGCGCGGCTGGAGCGCGGGGAGGCGTTCGGGGAGACGTCGGCGCTTGACGGGGCGCCGCGCGCGGCGACGGCGGCGGCGGCGGTGGTGCCGGAAACGCGCGTTCTTTCGTGGGACGCGGGCGAGCTCCGCCGTTTCCTGGCGCAGCGCCCCGGCGCGTCGGCCGCCTTCCTCCAGGCGATGGCGCTCCGGCTTCACGCGCGGCTGCGCCAGGCGTCGGAAGCCCTCCAGGCGCTGCTGCGCACGCTGTGACGGCTTACGGGTCGTCCGCGGTGTAGGCGTCCCGCTGGAGCCGGCGGAACTTGGAGAGCTCCCGGCGCTGCTCGGCGGTGAGCGTCGCGTTGCCGAGCGCCTCTCCGCAGGTCCGCTCGATCTCGTAGTCCCCGTCCTTGAGGTTCTGCATGAGGACGTCGAAGACCTCCTTGGAAGGGGATACGCCCGTCTGCCGGAAGATCTCGGACAGCGCCTTCGCGCAGGCCAGCCGCACGCCCTTCTGCCGCGCGGCGCGCTCGGCGTCGGCGTCCTTGTCGGCCAGGACCTTGGCCAGGACGTCCACGGCGCGCTGGTCGCCGAAGCGTCCGAGCGCCCGGGCCGCCGGGATGCGGATGAAATCCTCGCGCAGGATCTCGGGGCTCACCGTCCGGATCAGCGCCTCGACGGCGTCGCGGAAGGGATACAGCGTGTGGGCCGGATCGATCCGGGCGAACGTCTCCGCCGCCGCGCGGGCGATTTCGTCGGCGCGGTCCTTGGAATCCTTCTTGGCCTCCGGCAGGTCGAAGGCCTTCTCGAGAAGAGCCTGCAGGTCGAGCTTGTGGGCGTCGCGCCCGATGACCGCGAAGGCGGTGCCCTTCTCCAGGAACTCGCGGCGGGACTGCTCCACCTCGGCGGCGGTGTCCCCGATCACGACGCGCGGGATGTGCCGCGTGCG
This sequence comes from Planctomycetota bacterium, assembly GCA_035574235.1. NCBI lineage: Bacteria > Pseudomonadati > Planctomycetota > Planctomycetota bacterium. The sequence goes on from DATLZA010000141.1 coordinate 1,257, forward strand.
CACGTCGTCGCGGAGCGTGTCGAACACCGTCTCGACGATTCCCTTCTTGGTGGCCGTCTCGCGGAAGTAGACCTGGCCGCAGATCTTGCGCTGGATGAAGATGACGTCCTCGGTGGGGAACTGCTTGGCCTTGAGGACGCCTTCCTCCCCGGAGGAGACGACCACGGGGAAGATCCCCAGGCTCGAAAGGGTCTTGCGGAACCCGAGCAGGAAGTTCCGGTCCTCTTCGGTCTGGACATCGTAGATGACGAGCGCCACGCGCACCCCCTGTTCGCCGATCGCGTCGACGAGGTTGGGGATGACGAGCTCCATGCCGAGCTTGCGGCGCTGCGGGTTGAGCGCGACCATGGCCTGGGCGGCCGCGTAGCGCACGCGCTTGTCTTCATGGGTCAGGGCCTCGATGAGCGGGTACCCCAGCGTGCCGTCGGCGCCTTCCTTGGGCGTGCCGGCCTCCTGGGCGGTCTCCCGGGGGGCGTCGGGCGGGGGCGGCGGAGCGGGCAGATCCTCGGGCCGGCCCATCTCCTGGATCGCCTCGATGCACGCCTTGGCCACCAGGGCGTTGCCGTCCTCGAGGCACCGGGCCAGCGCCTCGTAGAGATGGCGCTTGCCGGGAAGCTGCCCGAGCACGTTGGCCCGGATCACCTTGGCCTTGCGATCGAAGTACTTGGCCACGACGGACTGGACGTCCGGGGCCGACGCGGCGGCCTCGATCTCGTCCGCCAGGGGCTTGATCGCGGCGTCGTTCATGCCCTCCGTGTCGCGGATGAAGCGGACGAGTTCGGCCTTGTCGATCTCGCCGACCTTCAGCGCCTCGACGGCCGCCTCGACCGCCGCACGGGCTTCAAGGGCCTGAGCGAAGTGGACGCACGCCAGAAGGCTCCAGGCGCTGCGGCCCTTGGGGCGGGAAACGTAATTCGGGTCGAGCTCGAGGAGGTCGTAAAGCGCCTCCTCGGCGAGCTGTTCGTTATAGGCCATCCGGGCCACGGGACGCTCGGTGAGCCGGTCGTTTTCGGCGTCCCACTTCCAGACGAGGTAGGCGCGCTGCCAGGACAGGATCGCCGAGCTGTCGCTGTAGTAATACTTCATCGCCAGCTCGTAGTAGTAGTCCGTGGCCTTCTTCCACTGGGAGAAGTCCTTGGCGCGGATGATCTTGTGGAGCGCCTCCGAGGCGAACTTCTTGACCTCGGGGGACTCGTTGGGGTCTTCGACGACGCGCTTGAGGGCCGGAATGGCGCGCTCGTCCTTCACGTTGCCCAGGACGATCGCGGCGTTCTGCCGGAGGAAGGGATCCTTGGAATCGAGGGCTTCGACGACGGCGAGCGACGCGTCCACGCCCATTTCGGTCAGAAGCAGAATCACGCGGGAGCGGAACTTGTCGTTCTGCTTGTCTCCCAGATGCGGCACGAGGAAGCGCACGGCCCAGGGGCCGACGTTCTTCAGGTGCCAGAAGGCGGTGCGCCAGACGGCGAAGCTCTCTTCGCGAAGGTCCGCGACGTACTTGAGGACGACGTCCTTGCCCCGGCGCAGCGGCTCGCCGGGCTTGGCCAGTTCGAAAAGGCGGCGGCCGATCTCCTGGATCTTGCGGTCGTCATGGTTCATCATGCCCGCCACGAGGTCCTCGCCGGCGCGCTTGAGGTGGGCGTAGACCTGGTCGCTGGAGGGCTTGAGCTGGAAGGCCTCCTCGAACTTGGAGGCGGCTTCGTCGAACTTGCCCTGCTTGTAGAGGCGGGTTCCCTCGTCGAGAAGCTGCCGGATCTTGTCGCCGAAGGACTCGTCCTGGGCCGCCGTCGGGAGGGCCAGGGCGGCCGCCAGAGACACCCACAGCAGGCGCGTCAGCATATCCGTTCTCCCCGTGTGTCGGAACCTTCTGATTCTCGCCGTCCCCAAGATCCTGTCAACGAAAAACGCCCCCTTGCTACGGGAAGCTCACGATCCGCTCGTTGCGGACGAGATCCTCGTAGGTCTCCCGCGCGGTGACCACCCGGTCCTGGCGTCCCGAGACCAGCACTTCGCAGGGCCGGGGGTGCGAGTTGTAGTTGGAGGCCATGGCGAAGCCGTACGCCCCCGCCGAGAAGACCGCCACGAGGTCGCCCCGCCGCAGCGGGGGGAGGCGGCGTTCCTTGGCGAAAAAGTCGCCGCTCTCGCAGATCGGCCCCACGACGTCCGTGACCGCGGCCGGGCCGGGCCATTGCTCCTCGTCGGGCGGCTCGCCCGAGACGGACGGCTCCGTCCGCGCCGGCCAGATGCGGTGATAGGCGCCATATAACGTAGGACGGACCAGATCGTTCATTCCCGCGTCGCAAATGACGAATTTCTTGTCCCCCGATTCCTTCACGTAGACGACCCGGGTGAGGAGGATTCCCGCGTTCCCCACGATGAACCGGCCGGGCTCCAGGATGATCGAGCAGCCGGTGCGGGCCAGGATGGGGACGACCGCCTGGGCGATCTCCCGCGCCGGCCGCGCCGTCTTGTCCTTGTACCAGATCCCGAAGCCGCCGCCGATGTCGAGCCATTCGACCGCGGCGCCGCGGGCGCGGCACTCGGGGAGGAAGGCCAGGATCCGCTGAAGGGTCTCCACGTAAGGGTCCACCTTCGTGATCTGGCTGCCGATGTGGACGTGCAGTCCCGAAAGGCGCACGTGCCGCAGCGACCGGGCTCCTTCCAGGATCTTCTTGGCCCGTTCCAGGTCCACGCCGAACTTCGTTTCCTTCTTGCCCGTGGAGATGTAGGTGTGCGTCTGGGGATCCACGTCGGGGTTCACGCGCAACGCCGCCTGGGCGGTCCGGCCGGCCGCCCCCGCCAGGTGCTCCAGGTTCGCCAGCTCCTCCTCGCTTTCGACGTTGAAAAGCAGGATTCCCTTTTCGAGCGCGAGCGCGATCTCCTCGTCCGTCTTGCCCACGCCGGCGAAGACGATCTTTGCGGGATCCGCGCCGACCTTGAGCGCGCGGAAGAGCTCTCCGCCCGAGACGACGTCGAACCCGGCTCCCTCGTCCTTCATCAGCTTGAGGATCGAGAGGTTGGAGTTGGCCTTGACGGAATAACAGATGAGGGGCGGCCGCGGAAGGCCCGGCGCCTCGGCGAACGCGTCCCGCAGCTTGCGGTAATGCTCCAGGATCGTGCGCGCGGAGTAGACGTAGAGCGGGGTGCCGTGCCGTTCGGCGAGTTCCCGGACGGGGACCTCTTCGGCCATGAGCTCGCCGCGGACGTAGCGGAAATAATCCATAGCGCGCCTCGGTTCGTGTGGAGGAAGCGGGATTATAGGTCGCGCCTTCGCGCGGGGTCAACGGAGAAGGTCCCCTGAAAAGGCTGGCCCCCCTTCCGGACCCGCGGTAAGATTCCCCGGCGTGAACGAACGCAAGCCCAACCTGAAAGTGGGCGCCGAGTGGATCGCCGTCGAAATCGTCTCGGAGCCCTACGTCGTCATGACCCTGCGGGGATACGCACCGGTCGTGGAGGTCGAGGCCCCCGGCGGCCGGCACATCCTCTACATTTCGTCGAAGTCCATTTCCGAAGGCCTCGAGCCCCTCGTGCAGGCCAACGGCGGACGGTTTTCCGGGCTGCGCGTGCGCCTGCGGAAGGAATCGGACGATCGGATGGCCCCGTACGTCGTGGAGAAGGCGTAATACATACGTCCTCGGAGCGGGCACGCGTCGGGCGCTTCTCAGCGGAGGAACCCTTCATGACGATTCGGATCGTTCTCGCTTTCGCCGCGCTTTCGGTCGCCGGCTCCGCGCCCCGGGCGCAGGAGGAAACTCCGGCCCGCCCCGAGCTGTGGCTGTACTACTCCACGAACCTCTGGGTGGAGAAGAACCTCGAGAAGCTCGAGGAAATCTGGCGCCGCGCGGCCCGCGCGGGGTACACGAAGGTTCTCCTGGCCGATTCCAAGTTCGCCAAGCTCGGGGACATGGATCGGCGCTACTTCGCCCACGTCGAGCGCGTCAAGAAGCTCGCCGCGGAGCTCAAGCTCGAGATCGTCCCGGCGCTCTTTCACATCGGCTACTCCAACAGCATGCTGTGGCACGACCCGAACCTGGCCGAGGGGCTCCCCGTGAAGGACGCGCTCTTCGTGGTCCGCGGAGGTCAGGCCGCGCTCGAGCCCGACCCGCCCGTGCGTCTGGGTCCGAAGTTCGGCTTCATCGACGAAACGTGCCGGCTCGAGGGGGACGGGATCACCGTCCGGGACAACGCCGGAAACGCCCGCTTCGCCTTTCCCCTGGCCGTGCGGCCGTACCGCTCCTACCACGTCTCCGTCAAGATCCGGACCGAGAACTACACGGGCCGGCCGGAAATCAAGGCCCTCGGCGGCGGCCGATCCCTCCAGTGGCAGTACCTGGAGACGAAACCCACGCAGGACTGGACGGAGCATCATGTCGTCTTCAACACGCTGGAGGCGGACCGCGTCACGGTCTATTTCGGCGTCTGGGACGACGCCCGCGGGACGCTTCAGTGGAAGGACTGGAGGATCGAGGAGGCGCCGCTCGTCAACGTCCTGCGCCGTCCCGGCGCTCCGTTCACCGTGAGGACCGAGGACGGGCGGGTCCTCGAGGAGGGCCGGGACTTCGAGCCCGTGGCCGATCCCCTTCTGGGCGCCCGTCCCTGGAAGGGCGAGTACGAGGCCTGGCACGAGCCCGTGCCGCTGCGCGTGCGCGGTCTTCCGGAAGGAACCCGGTTGCGCGTCTCATGGCATCACCCCGCGATCATTTACCACGGGCAGGTTTCGATTTGTCCTTCGGAGCCCAGGACCCTCGAGCTCCTGCGCGACGAGGCGCGCCGCCTGCGGGAGACCTGGGGGGCCAAGGGATACATGATGTCCCACGACGAGATCCGCGTCCTCAACCAGGACGAAGCCTGCCGCCGCCGGAATCTCGACGCGGGAGCGATCCTGGCCGACAACGCCCGGGCGTGCGTGAAGCTCCTCGAGGGGGCCGACGTCTACGTGTGGAACGACATGTTCGACCCGCACCACAACGCCCACAAGGATTACTATCTCGTCCGCGGGGATCTCACGGGTTCCTGGGAAGGGCTCGATCCGGGCGTGATCATCGTCAACTGGAACGGCGGGAAGGCCGAGGAATCTCTGCGCTTCTTCGCGGGTCGGGGCCATCGCCAGGTGATCGCCGGCTATTACGACTCCGATCCCAGGAACGTGCGTCGCTGGATGCGGGCGGCGGCGGGCGTCCGGGGCGTCGTGGGCGTCATGTACACGACCTGGCGGCAGAACTACGCGGACCTCGAGGCGTTCGCGCGCGCCGTCCGGGAGTAGAAGCCTACTCGCCGCACAGCTTCAGGGTCAGAAGCGCCTGGGCGGTTCCGTAGACGCGTCCGAGCTCGTGGGAATCCACCCACGCGCCGTCGAATTCCTGGGTATCGAGGACGATCCGCCGCTGGCGCGCAAGCGCCTCGCGGTCGCCGACCGCGCGGGCCGCCAGGGCCCGCCCGTGCTGGTCGTACCAGAAGAAAAAGCCGCCGTTGCGGTGCGCGTCGGCGTGATCGTCGTACTTGCGCACGCGCTCCAGAAGCTCGTGGTGCTCGAACGAGGTCGCCACGGCCGCCCGCACGGAGGCGGCGTCGGAGCGCCCGGCCCGGAACAGCGCGAGTTCGCACAGCGGCATGCGTCCCGCCCCGCCCCGCACGTCCCCGCCCCGTTCGGGGAAGGCGTACGAGAAGACACCCCGGTCGTCGCGCGCCCGCCCGAGGGCTTCCGCGCCGCGGCGGAACGCGGCCTCGGGGACCTCCGCCCCCGCGCGCCGGGCCGCCTCGAGCGCCAGAAGCGCCGTCGCCGTCGCGAACGGATTCTCGTACTCGTGGGCCCACGAGCCGTCGGGCCGCTGGAGGCGGAGGAGCGCGGCCGCAAGACGCGCCGAACGCTCCCGGTCGCCGCCCTCCGCGAAATAGAAGAGCCGATAGGCGTGCGCCCAGACGATCTCGTCGGTGTCGTCGGGAGCGATGCGCGATTCGTCCTTCATGAACGCTTCGGCGCGCGCGAGCGCCTCGCGGACGTCGGCCGGATCGCCCCAGGCGCGGAGCGCCGCCGCGGCCAGGGCGGTGACCGCCATGTGGACGTTGGGGAGCGAATCGGCGCCGCCGAAGGTGTAGTTCGAATCGTCCCAGCCGCCGGAGCGGCGCTGCATTCCGCGGAGGAACCGGAGGGCCCGCGGCACGAGCGCCTCCGGGCGCGGCGCCGTCGTGCCGGAAGGAAGTCCCCGCAGGGCGTCCTCGGGCGGCGCCTCGTGGATTTCGAAGCCGCGCACGAAGGGCCCGTCGCCGGAAAGCTCCGCCGCGGCCTTCCAGGACCAGCGCCCCTCGCGGATCCGCCGCCACTCGGCGCGGCCTTCGTCGTCGCGGCCGCGGAGAAAAAGCGCCACGCCGCGGAAGTAGCGCGCCTCGGGGTCCTCGAGTCCCGCGAAAAGCTCGGGATCCGGACGCCCTTCGCGGATCGCCCGGAAGGCCGGGTGAGCGGGGGGAGGCGGAAGCTCCGCCTTCCGCCCCGCCTTTTCGAGCACCGCGCCCAGGAGCGCGACGAGCCAGTCTTCGGAGAAGGTCGTCAGTCCCTGCACTCGGTGAAGGACGCGCCCTTCCGCGTCGAGGAAAAGGACGCCCGGTTCGAGGAAGGCGAGGGGTTCCAGCGCGAAGGCGCGGCGGGCCGGTCGGCCGGCGGGCAGCCGCAGGGGCACGAAGCGGTCCGAGAGGAGCGTCACGACGCGGGGCATCATGAAGGGTCCGGCCTGGAGGTACTTTTCGAGGACGAGTTTGCGGTCCATGGGGGATCCTTCGACATAGGGGATCCACCAGGCGATGGGGCGTCCGGTCCGGCGGGCGCGTTCGCGCGCCTCCTCGAGCGACCGGGCCCAGGGGATCTCGGACCCGCAGAAGGCGGCCGGACCCTCGAAGGGGCGGTCCGGAGGGCGGTCCTGGACCAGGAGCATCGCGACGGCCGCGGCGAGGGCCGGCATGTTTTCGATTATAGCGTTCGGGGTTCAAACGCTTGCGCCGCTTTTGCGTAGGTGTTAATGATCATGCGGCCGCCCGGCGGCGGCCTTTTTCCACGCATCCGGCCATGAGCGAATCGGATCTCATGATCCAGGCGGAGGGCCTGGCGAAGGTCTACGGATCCTTCGTGGCTCTCCGGGACGTCAGCTTTTCCATTCCCCGCGGGCAGGTGGCGGCGTTCCTGGGGCCCAACGGGGCCGGGAAGACCACCACGATGAAGATCCTGACGGGCTTTCTGGCGCCCACGCGCGGGACCGCCCGCATCGCGGGGTTCGACGTCTCGACCCATCGGCTCGAGGCGGCGCGGCGGCTGGGGTATCTTCCGGAGAACGGACCGCTCTACCTCGACATGACGCCGAGGATGCTCCTGCGGTTCTTCGGGGAGGTTCGGGGACTTTCGCCCGCGAAACTCCGGGAGCGCCTGGAGGCGGTCACCGCGCTCTGCGGCCTGGGGCCGGTCCTCGACAAGCCCATCTACAAGCTTTCGAAGGGGTACCGGCAGCGCTGCGGAATGGCGCAGGCGCTCCTGCACGAACCGGACGTCCTGATCCTCGACGAGCCCACGAGCGGCCTGGATCCCAACCAGATCCGCGACGTGCGCCGCACGATCCGCGAGCTCGGAAAATCCAAGACGATTCTTCTTTCGACCCACATCCTCCAGGAAGTGGAGGCGGTGGCGGACCGCGTGATTTTCATCCACGCGGGACGGATCGTCTTCGACGGAACGCCCAAGGAGATGCACGCCCGGGGGCCGTCGCTGGACGAGGTCTTCTTCGAACTGACGCGCGCGTAAGGGAGCCATGATCCGCAAGCACGTGGTCGGGGCGGTCTTCCGCCGCAACTTCCAGGGCTATTTCCGGTCGCCCACCGGGTACGTCTTCATCGCCGTCTTCATCGTGCTGTCGGCGGCGGTGGCCTTCTGGCGGGACGTCTTCTTCGGCAACAACCTCGCGAATCTGGACACGCTGAACGAATTCTTCCCCTACCTTCTTCTCTTCTTCGTTCCCGCGGTCGCCATGGGCTCGTGGGCGGAGGAGCGCAAGCAGGGGACGGACGAGCTCCTGCTGACGCTGCCGGCGACGGACCTGGAGGTGCTTCTCGGAAAATATCTCGCGGCGCTCGGGATCTACGGGGTGGCCCTCTTTTTCTCGCTGTCGCACGTCGTGGTCCTGGCCTTCCTGGGCCGCCCCGACCTGGGGGTGATGCTGGGGACGTATCTCGGGTACGCCTTCCTGGGAGCGGCGCTTCTGCCGGTGGCGATGACGGCGTCGCTGGCGACGTCGAGCATGACGGTGGCGTTCATCCTCGGGGCGGTGTTCTGCGCGGTGCCGGTGTTCCTCGGGCAGGCGGGGACGCTGCTGGGGCGGGGCGCCGAGAGCCTGGGGGTCTGGCGGCCCTTCGAAGACTTCGCGCGCGGCGTGCTCTCCCTTCAGGCGGTGCTCTACTTCGCGTCGGTGGCGGTTCTTTTCATGTATCTGAATCTGCGGCTTCTGGGGCGCCGGCACCGGTCGGACGCGGCGACGTGGGGCCATTTCGCGGCCCGCGCGGCGTCGCTTCTGACGGCGGCCGTCTGCCTGGGGGTGCTCTCGGGGCGGCTCGGGTGGCGCGCGGATCTGACGAGCGAGCGGCTGCATTCGCTCACGGGTCACACGCGCGAGGTTCTCCAGAGGATCGACCCCGGCCGGCCCGTCCAGATTCAGGCCTTCGTCAGCCCCGAGGTGCCGCCGAGCTACGTTCAGGCCCGCAAGACGCTGCTCGATACGCTGCGCGAAGTGGACGCCCTGGGCGGCGACCGGGTGCATCTGCGGATCGTGGACACGGAGCGCTACAGCGCCGAGGCGCGGGAAGCGGAGCGCTTCGGGATCCGGTCCGAGAAAGTGAGCGAAGTGGAGGAAGGGGAGCGCGAGACCCGGGAGATCTTCATGGGGCTCGTCTTCACCTGCGGGACCGAAGAGGTCGTGGTGCCTTTCTTCCACCGGGGGCTCTCCGCCGAGTACGAGATCGTGCGCTCGATCGGCACGGTTTCGGGCCTCAAGCGCAAGAGGGTCGGGATCGCCACGACGGATGCCCGGATGTTCGGGGGGTTCGATTTCACGAGCATGCGTTCCCAGCCGGAGTGGCAGATCGTGGCCGAGCTCAAGAAGCAGTACGAGGTCGTCCAGGTCTCGCTCGACCAGGCCCTTTCGGAGACCTACGACTGCCTGATCGTGGCGATGCCGAGCTCGCTGACGCAGGCGCAGATGGACCATCTGGCGGCCTACGTCCGCAAGGGCCATCCGGTGCTCCTGTTCGACGACCCGTATCCGACGTTCAATCCGGGGCTGGCGCCCGATCAGCCCAAACAGGCGGCGAGGGGAGGCATGTTCTTCGCGCCGCCGCCGCCTTCGGAGCCCAAGGGCGACATGCGCAAGTTCTGCGATCAGATCGGTCTTCGCTGGGAGGCGGACGCCTTCGTGTGGGACACGTGGAATCCCTATCCGCCGTTCCGCGAATATCCGCGGGAGGTGGTCTTCCTGGGGGCGGGGAGCCCCAATCCCGAGACCTTCAATCCCGAGGACCCGATCACGTCGGGCCTCCAGGAGATGGTGCTCATTTTCCCGGGCGAGGTGCAGCGGCGGACCGATCTGCCGCTCAAGTTCATCCCGCTGCTTCAGACCACGCGGCGCAGCGGCATCCTCCATCGAAATCAGGTTCTCGAGCGCAGTTTCTTCGGGACGACCCTCAACGAGGATCGCGTGCACCTGCCGGGCGGGACGGAGCTCTGCCTGGCGGCGCGGGTGGAGGGGGAGCTGCCGGCCGCCTCCTCCGCCGAGGGGCAGCCCCCCGGGCCGGCCGCCCGGATCAAGCTCGTCTTCGTGGCCGATCTCGACTGCGTTTCGGACGTCTTCTTCGATCTCCGGCGACGGGGCCTCCAGGGGCTGAACTTCGACAACGTCACGTTCGTTCTCAACTGCGTGGACGTGCTGGCGGGGGATCCCTCCTACGTGGAGCTGCGCAAGCGCCGGGGGCGCCACCGGACGCTGGAGCGGGTGGAAGCCCTCACCAAGGCCCACGAGGAGAGGCTTCTCCTCAAGATTCAGGAAGCCGAGGAGCAGGCCAAGAAAAAGCTCGACGAGGCGCAGAAGCGGCTCAACGAAAAGGTGGAGGAACTCCGCAAGCGGACCGATCTTGACGCCCGCACGAAGGACATCATGATCCGCCAGATGGAGGACGTGGAGAACCGCCGTTTCGAGGCGGCCAAGAAGGAGATCGAAGACGAGAAGGACGCCGAGATCGAGCGCAGCCGCACGGACAAGGAGCAGGCGGTCAAGGCCATCCGCAAGCGCATCAAGATCCTGGCGGTGGCGCTTCCGCCCGTGCCGGCCGTGCTCATCTGCCTGGCGGTCTTCGTCCAGAGGCTTTCCGGAGCCCGGAGGGTGTAGATGAAGGAGACGCGCACGACGCTCGCGTTCGGCGGCGCCGCGCTGGCGCTTCTGGGCCTCACGCTTCTGACCGCGCCGCGCCACAGGCCCGCCGAGGTGTTCTCCGACCAGGGCACGGTCTTCTACCCCGACTTCAAGGATCCGCTCAAGGCCGCGTCCCTCGAGGTCGTGGAGTTCGACGAATCCACCGCCACGCCCCGGCGGTTTCACGTCCAGTTCCTCGGCGGCCGGTGGGTCATCCCCTCGCACCACAACTATCCGGCCGACGCCAAGGACCGCCTGGTGAAGACGGCCGCCGCGGTGATCGATCTGGTGCGCGAGAAGTTCCGTTCGGACAACCCCAAGGACCACGAGGCCTTCGGCGTCGTGGATCCCGCCGACGAGAAGGTCTCCGGCACGCGCGGCCGCGGGAAGCGCGTGATCCTGCGCGACCTGGACGGAAAGGTCCTGGCCGATTTCATCTTCGGCAAGGAGGCCGGCGAGGGGCGCCGCTTCGTGCGGCTTCCGGGCCAGAAGCGCGTCTACGAGACGCGCACGAAGGCCGAGATTTCGGCGCGGTTCGAAGACTGGATCGAGACCGACCTCCTCCAGCTTTCCCAGTCCGCCGTCCGCCGGATCATCATCGACCGGTACTCGATCGACGAACAGCAGCTGCTTTCCCGCGGGATCCTCGTCATCAAGGACCGGACGACGACGACGCTGGCGCGCGAGGATTCGACCAAGCCCTGGACCGTCAGCGGGATGAAGGAGAACGAGGAGCCCCACGGGGACGCCATCTCCCAGATGCTCAACGCGCTGGACGACCTCAAGATCGTGGGGGTGCGTCCCAAGCCGCCGTTCCTGACCAAGGACCTCAAGGCGTCGGGCGAATTCAAGGTCCGGGATCGCCTGACCCCGCAGCAGATGGCGTCGCTGCAGTCCCTTCAGCAGAAGGGGTTCTTCGTCGTTCCGCAGGGCGAGGAGTCGCTGGTCCTTTCGAACGAGGGGGACATCACCGTTTCCTGCGACGACGGCGTGGTCTACACCCTGCGCTTCGGCGAGGTGATCGTGGGGGAGGGGGAGGAAATCACGGCCGGCGCCGGCGAGGACAAAAAGGAAGAGAAGAAGGACGAGAAAAAGGGCGGCAAGGAAAACCGCTATCTGCTCGTGACGGCGCGGTTCGACGAGTCGCTTCTGGGACCGCCGCCCGCGGAGCCCAAGCCCCCCGCCGGATACAAGCCCGAGGACAAGAAGGACGACAAGAAGGAAGGCGAGAAGAAGCAGGATCCGCCCGAGGTCGAGAAGTATAAGAAGGAGAAGGAGGAGTACGACCGCAAGAAACAGGAATACGAGCGCAAAGTCTCCGACGGCAAGAAGCGGGCCCAGGAGCTGACGGACCGTTTCGCCGAGTGGTACTACGTCATTTCCGACGATCTCTTCAAGAAACTGCGGCGGGACCCCAAGGAGCTCGTCAAGCCGAAGGAAGAGAAGAAGGAAGGCGAGCCAAAAACGGACGGACCGAAGGAAGACGGGAAAAAGCCGGAGGAGAAGAAGCCCGAAGACAAGAAGGAACCGGGCAAGAACCCGGAGGAAAAGAAACCCTGATCGGGGGAGGAGAAGGCCATGGTGCGGATTCTGGCGTGGGCGGCGGCGCTGGCGGCGGCGGGGCAGGCGGGAGAAGAGGGCTTTACGCCCCTTTTCAACGGCAAGGATCTTTCCGGCTGGACGTATTTCCTGGAAAAGAAGGGGCCCAACCAGGACGGCACGATGAAGATGGAGGACGTCTGGTCCGTGAAGGACGGCGTCCTCCACTGCAAGGGCCGGCCGAACGGGTACATCCGGACGGAGAAGGACTACAAGAATTTCATCCTGAAGCTCGAGTGGCGCTGGCCGGAAGGGAAGGGGTACAACTCCGGCGTGCTGCTCCGCATGGTCGGGCCGGACAAGGTGTGGCCCCGATCGATCGAGGCCCAGCTCATGAGCGGCCATGCCGGGGACTTCTGGCTCATCGACGGCGCCAGGCTCGAGACGGCGCCGGAGCGGGTGGATGCCAAGACCCCGCGGCACCGCCTCAAGATCAAGGCGAACGAAAAGCCTCTCGGCGAGTGGAACGAATACGAGATCACGGTCGATAAGGGCAAGGTCGTCCTGAAGGTCAACGGCGAGGTTCTGAACGAGGGAACCGGCGCCGAAGAGGTCGCCGGCAAGATCTGCCTCCAGTCCGAGGGCGGCCCCATCGAATTCCGGAACATCCGGATCAAGCCGCTGGAGTAGGGGCTCGGCGTCCGCACTCGTCCCCCGGCCGGTCCGGCGGGTCGGGGGGGAGGAGGGGTCTGGACGTGAAGACGGTCCGCCGTTTCTCGCCGCCCGCGCTTTCGGGGCCGGCCGCGGTTTAGTTTCTGGCCGCCTCGGTCGGGATCTCGGCGTTCCTGCATTTCGTTCGTTCCGGACCGCCCGCCGAACGCCGCAAGGATTTTTCGTCGGCGCGGCATCCTCCGACGGTCCAGGATTTCGTGCGGGTCCTGGAATTGGCCCGGCACTACGGCGCCAAGGGCGTATTCACGGATCGGATCAGACCCGCCGATGAACCCCCCGGCGGCCCGGTTCAAGGACCGCGCGGGCGGAAAGACCGCTTTCGGCATCGAGTTTTCCCGCCTTCGGCGCACTCCTCCCGTGGATTCCGTTTCCCGGGAGGAGAGCGATGCCGCGTCCCGCGCTCGGCCACGTCCTTCGGCTCCTCCGGGATCACGTCTGCGCCGGCCGCTGGGCGCTCTCGGAGGAGGCGTGGCTGGATCTCGTGCATCGCGGTGTCTCGGACGAGGACCTCGAAGAGGCGGTCCTGGGCGGATCGCCGGTGGGATGGGTCGCCGGACCGTCGGGCGCTTCCGGAGCCGGAACGCTGCGCTCCGGAGGGCTGGGCGTCTCGTTCCGCGTGGACCGCCGAGCCGCGGTACTGACCGGAGTCTTTTTTATGGAAACACGTTCAACTTTGTTCGCCCTTCCGGCGGACCGCCGCCGGGCGGCCTGCGGGGAAGGTTCGAAATCCTTGCGCGCCCGGGCGCGCGTGTGCTAAGAAGGGCCGCGCGACCGGGGGGGAGGGGAAAGGGGAATGGGGGAACCGTCCGTCTGGGGTGATTTCGAAGTTCACGAGGATTCGCTCCTCGGTCGCGGCGGCATGGGGGCCGTCTACAAGGCCCGCCAGCGGTCGCTCAACCGCTGGGTCGCCGTCAAAGTCTTCGATCCCGCCCGCGTCGATCCGGCCCTCGCTCCCGGCTTTCTCGAAAAGTTCCGGATCGAAATTCAGGCGCTGGCGCGCCTGCGCGATCCGCGCATCGTCACGATCCACCAGGCCGGGGAAAACGACGGCCGCGTCTGGTTCGCCATGGAGCTCATCGACGGGGAAACCGTCGAGGAGCGCCTCTCCCGGGAGGGCGCCTTTCCCGAGCGGGAGGCCGCGCGCGTGGGGGCGGAAGTGGCCCGGGCCCTGGAAGCGGCCTTCCGGGAAGGGATCGTCCACCGCGACGTCAAGCCCGGCAACATCTTCCTGCTTCGCGACGGCTCCGTGAAACTGGCCGATTTCGGCCTGGCGCGGAGCCCCGCGTTCGCCCCGACGGCTCTGACGGACGCGCAGGCCGTGGCCTGCACGCCGGCCTACACGGCGCCCGAAGAGGCCGAAGGGGGCGCGTCGACCGATCCGCGGAGCGATCTTTATTCGCTGGGCTGCGTCCTCTACGAGATGGCGACCGAGCGGCCGCCGTTCGTGGGGACCACCCCCATGGAGACGCTCGTCAAGCACGCCACCGAGCCGCCGCGCCCGCCCCGGGCGCTGAACCCGGCGATCTCGCGCGAGTTCGAGGAGATCGTCCTGCGCTGCCTGGCCAAGGATCCGGCCGGTCGCTACGGGTCCCCCGGCGCGCTGGCCGCGGCGCTCGAGAAGCTGGTCGCGCGGGCGCCGGAG
>DATLZA010000142.1 GCA_035574235.1 Planctomycetota bacterium
CGTCTTCGCGAAGAACGGGACCGGCTGGCGCTCCTGGCGGATCCGCGGCCCTGGAGGCCCGTTTTCGACGGGACCTCCCTGGCGTGCTTCATGGGCGCGGATCCGGCGTGCTGGAGACTCGAAAACGGCGTTCTCCGGAACGTGGTTCCGGGGCCGGGAGCCCTTCAGACAACCCGGGAATTCGAGGATGGGGACGTGCGCGTGCGCTTCTGCGTCGAAGGGCCCATGAAGTACCTCGCGTTCCGCATCCGGCTCGGGACCGATCCCGGCTACGCGGTGTGGTGGGACCGAGGCGGACTCGAGGGGCTGGCGGGGGCCGAACGCGAACTGATCTTCCGCTGCCGGGGGGACGACGTGCGCGCCTTTCTGGACGGACGCCCGGTGCCGGTCGAGGTCTCCCGTCCGAGGCGGCGCGGGACGCTCCATTTCGGGGGCGTCGGCGGGACGCTCCGAATCCTCGCGATCGACTGGCGCGAGCCGGAATGAACGTTATCCGGGCTCGTCCTTGACCCAGACGGTATCGACCACGCCTCCCAGCTCCTGGCGCAGGAGCGCCCGGGCCCGGAACGCCCGGACCCGCGCGGTGCCTTCGGTGACCCCGGTGATCTCGGCGATCTCCGGGTAGTCCATTCCGTCCACGTAGCGCAGGACGAAGGCCTCCCGCAGGGGCGTCGGCAGACGGCCGACCGAGAGTTCGAGACGCTCGGCCATCTCGTGGCGGATCACGCTCGAAAGCACGCCCCGGCTCCGGGCCGGCTGGGCCTCGAGCACGCCGGGACCGGCGGGAGCGGCGTGCCGTGCTTTGTCCCGCAGGTGCTTGCGACAGAGGTTGAGCGCGATCCCATACAGCCAGGTCGAAAACTTCGACTGGTTGCGGAATCGCGCCACGTCGCGGAACGCGGTGGCTACGGCTTCCTGGACGATGTCCTCGCCGTCGCGGCCCACCATCATGGCGACGAACCGCCCCAGCGCCTCGCGGTGCGGGGCCACCTGGGCTTCGAATTCCTCAGCGTTCATGGCGGCGCAAGAGCTCCTCGAACGCGGGCCGGTGACGCAGGTCTCCAAGCCCTTCCTCCTGCCGGATCTCTTCCGGCGTGGCGCCCCAACGCAGGGCCTGCTCGACGTGCACGAGGGCGCGGGTCTCGTCCGCCCGCCAGAGGCGCGCGAGCCGCAGATGGTTGCGGCGCAGAAGCGCGGCGCGCTCCGGTTCGGGCAGATCCCGGCCTTCGATCGTCTGGGCGGTCGCGCGGGCCGCCTCCGTGCGGCCCAGATGCTCCTGAAGATCCGCCGCCGCCTCCAGGAGCGCCTCCCGCGATCCGACCGCTCTCAGGAAGGCGGCCAGAAGGGGATGATGGGCGGTCGCCTGTTCCAGGAACGGCGCCACGCGCCGCGAAAGGGTCGCGAGGTCGCGCTCGGCGGCTTCCCACCGCGACTCGAAGGCGTGCAGCACCGCCCGCAAAAAGAGCGCCGCGGGATAATGGTCGTGCCGGAGCCGGTCGTCCAGGATCTGGCGCATTTCGTCGGCGTACATCTTCTCCAGGTCGAACGCCGGATCCTCTTCGGAGTAGAGTTTCTCCACGTCGGGGTTGTCGATCACTTCGAGCCAGCGGAGGTACGCCTGATGGATCGAGATCTCGAGGTTCTTGGGATCCATCCGGTGGGCCTCCTTGAGTTCGTCCAGCGCCAGGTCCACGCGTCCGGCGCGCAGGTAGAGGAGCGAGCTCAGGAGGAACGTTTCCGCGGCGCTGGGGGCGCGCCGGCTGAGGAGGTTGGCCAGCTCGCGGGCGCCGGCGGCGTCGCCGGCCAGGTCGGCCGCCAGCGCGCGCAGGGGAAGGAGGAAAAGCTCGTCCTCCCGGGCCAGGTCGCGGCGCAGGCCTTCGAGGAGCGTCCGGGACGTTTCGGAGGCCGGGTCGGGGAAGGCGTCCCAGAGGTCGATGTGGGCGCGCACGAGAAGGACGTGGGCGGAGAGGGCGCCGTTGTCGACGGCGCTGCGGAGCTTCTGGCGCGCCGCGTCCTGTTTGCCTTCGAGGTGCCGCGCGAGGGCGGCCATGAGGAACGCCTCGCTGCCTTTGAGGTCGCGCGGCTGGGGGATCGAGAGGCGGAAGAGGACGGGCGAGACGAAGCGCTGGAGCCCGCGCGCGGAGGCCAGCTCGAAGATCGCGCGCTCATAGCCCTTCAGATAGTCGAGGGCGCGGCTGTACTGGCCGCGGTCGATGAAATGCTGGGCGATGATGCGGCAGAGCTGGGGGTCGTCCCGGAAGCGGTTGAGCTCGGCGCTCAGGACGTCGTGTCGGCGCGACAGGAGCGCGCGAAGCTCGGCGGCCGGGTCGGGAGGGGGAGGGACCGGCGGGGGCACCGGCGGGGGGGACGCCGCGGGCCAGGAGGCCCAGACGACGAGGCCGGCCAGGAGCAGCGCCGCGCCGGCCGCGGCGGCGCGGAGCGCGCGGCGGGGGAATTTCAGGATGACGGTGGCGGTCGCCGTCTCGTCGGGGGCCAGGCGGCCGGTGGCGGGTCCCGTCTCGCCGACGCCCGCCAGGCCCGCCCGGAGCGCTTCGGCCATCTCCGCGGCGCTCTGGAAACGGCGCGCGGGGTCCTTGGCCAGAGCCTTGAGGACGAGGGCGTCCACCTCGGGCGACACGCCCGGGGGCGCGGGGTCCTCCGCTTCGATTTTCCGGAGGACCGCCAGGACGGTGGCGCCCTCGAAGGGGGGCCGTCCGGTCAGCATTTCATAGAGGACCGCCCCGAGGGAGTAGACGTCCGCGCGGGCGTCCACCTCTTCCGGCGCGGCGAAGGCCTGCTCGGGGGACATGTAGCAGGGGGTGCCGATCATGGTTCCGCCCGCGGTGAGGGCGCCGCTTTCGGTGAGGGTCTTGGCCAGGCCGAAATCGAGGATGCGGACGCGCCCCTGGCGGTCGAGGAGGATGTTGGCGGGTTTGATGTCCCGGTGGATGACGCCGCGTTCGTGGGCGAACTGCAGGGCGCGGGCGACGGACCGCGCCAGGCGCAGCGCGGAAGGCGGATCCAGGCGGCCGCGCTCCGAGAGGACCTCCTTGAGGGAACGGCCCTCCACGTGCTCCATGACGATGTAGCGGAGCCGCCCTTCGGCGCCGATGTCGTAGATCTGGACGATGTTGGGATGGACGAGCTGCGCGGCGACGCGGGCCTCGCGCAGAAAGCGCTCGAGGGAGTCGGGGCTGGCGTGCTCGCCGGCCAGAAGCGTCTTGATGGCCACCGTGCGGCGCAGGTCGGGCTGGTAGGCCTTGTAGACCTCGCCCATCCCCCCCTGCCCGAGGGGGCCCAGGATCTGGTATTTCCCCAGCGTCTTGGGGATGGAGGTCATGGCCCGTTCATTATAGCCCCGCCGCGCAAGGACGCTTCAAGATCGCCGCGCCGGCGCGGCGGGGCCTTATAATTGAGAAGAGTGCCGGCCACACAGGTCTTCGAGAAGGCCGTGTTCACCGACGCCCGGTCGGTGGACGCGCGGACGAAGTGGGCGCTTCTGCTTTTCCTGCTTCTGCTCCTGACGGTGGTCTATTGGATGCTCCGGGACATCGTCTACGAAAGGCTGGTCTACGGCTTCGCTCAGCGCACGTTCAACGAGCTGGCGGGCGCGTCGCTCGAACGGATCGGGGAGGTGGAGGTCGACCGGCAGGGGGATCTCGTCTTCCGCCGCGTGGAGGCCTGGACGCACCGGCGGGGCTCCCGTCTCTTCTTCCGGGCTCGGGAACTGCGCCTGACGCTGGACGGGATGCCGCTGCGGGACCGCGACCTGCGCGTCATGCGGGTGGATCTTTTCGGCCCCGAAATCTTCGTGCGCCGCGAGGCCGACGGCGAGTGGAACCTCGAATGGGCGGTCGGGCGCAGCCCGGGGGTCGGCGCGGAACCCGTCCGCGCGCTCGAAAACGATCCCTGGAAGGACTACTTCCGGCCGGACGAGACGTTTCCGCGGAACGGGGTTTATCTTCACGACGGGACGGTGCACGTGACCTTCGCGGCGCGCTCCGGGCGGGAGGTGACCTGGAGGATCGAGGGGGTGCGCGCCCGGCTCCTCAAGGAGGAGGGCGTCGTCCGCCTGGATCCCTGCGTCGGCGACTTCTACGGGGGGCGGCTGCGCGCCTCCGCCGAGGTGCCCAAGACGTCCCCCTTCACCATCCGGCAGCTCCATGTGGACGTCCGGGACGCCGACGTCTCCGAAATGGCCCGGGGGGTTCCGTTCATCCGCCATCCCGTCCGGGGCCGCCTCAACGCCGTGGTCGCGCTGACGGTGGACCGCGAGAAGCTGCACCACACGCGGCCGATCGCGTCGGGCCGGTGCGAGATCACCGAGGGCGACCTGTGGGAACTTCCCGCCTTCTCCTCGATCATCCACGTTCTGGCCCTGAGTCCGGTCTCGGAGAAGCGCATCGACACGGCGATCCTCGAGTTCACGGTCGAAGACGATCGGATCCGCATCGACGAGATGCATTTCCTGGGGTATCCCGTAAGCCTTTTCGGAGACGGGGCGTGCAGCCTGACGGGGGACTGGATCGACGTGGTGTTCATCCCCAGGCTTGGCAAGAAGGACTGGAATAGTATACTACCGATCATCGGAGCCCCGCTCGATCTGCTTTCGAACATCTTCAAGGGCATGTTCGTGCCGGTGTCCCTGACCGGCTCGTTCGACGCCCCGAAGCTGGAGGTGGGACGGGCCTCCACGCCCCGGCCCCGGGTGCGCGCCCTGATCGAGGAGAAATCGCCGCGGTGAGCAAGGCGTCGGAAAAGACGGAGCTTTCGGCGCAGGCGCGCAAGCTCATCGAGCAGCACACGCAGGCCATCGACCGCGCCGTGGACGAGGCCTCGCGGAAGCTGTCTTCCCCCGCCTCGGTGCTCTCGGCGGCCTGCGGGATCCTCAACCTTCGGGCCCGGGATGTGGGCGCCGCGGGCGAGCACTTCAGCGTCCACGAATACCAGGGCATCGAGATCGTTGACGCGCTCGACGAGCGCCGCCTGCGCGGCCTGCGGGCGCTCCTGGCGGGGTACGTCGAGCGGTCGCGGAGGACGCTCGATCCGGCCGCCGCGGCGCTTCTGGCGGAGAAGCTTACGCCGGGGGTCAAGGAGCTGCCCCAGTACCCCGTGGGGTACATGGTGCACTACATGCTCGTGTCGGCCCTGCGGGCCTTCGAGCCGCTGGTGGAACAGGGCCACGGGTTCGAGCCGGCGGTTCTGGAGCTGGCGATGGTCCACCACCTTTTGGCGATCCTCGACCGCTACGTTCAGACCCGCGAGAAGCCCGTCGTGCGCCACTTCAGCGACGTGGCCCGCGAGTACTCCGTCGTTCACCGTCTCAAGTGTTCCTGCGGCGCGGAGAAGTACGACGTCAAGCTCCAGGCCCTTTGTCAGGGTCCCTCCGGGGAGCCGTTCGACCGTCTGGATCTGCAGTGCCAGGACTGCGGGGCCCAGCGGTCGATCACCTTCGACCTGCCTCATTTCCGGGACATGCTTCAGATCTGACCGGCCGGGAACTTTTCGGCGTTCCCGTCGTCCTATTTCTGGCGCATAGGGTATGCTTTGCGGGGCGGGACAGGAGGGTGTGCCATGAAACCGTTCGTCGCGGGTCTTCTGGCGATCCTGGGTCTGGCCGGCTGCGTCGTCCATGTGCATGAGCGGCGCCCGGCGCCGCCGCCTCCTCCTCCGCCGCCTCCCCCGCCCGCTCCCGTCGTGGTGGTTCAATGGACCCACGTGCGGTATGTCGTCTGGACGGAATACTACGGCTGTTCGGACGACGAAGTGGCGTACCTCGAGAGCTGCGGGTACGACGACGACGATCTCCTGGTGCTTTGCTTCATCGCGCGGCGGGCCCGCGTGCCGGTGCGGTACGTGGTCTACGAATACGACCGGTGCGGCCGCAGCCTCTACACCGTGGCGATGGTCTTCCGGCTGGATCCCTTCGTCTTCTATTGCGAGGAAGTGCCCCGCGGGTACGCCTGCCCGCCGCCCTACGGGCGCGCCTACGGCTACTACTGGCGGCGTCAGCCCGTCTTCCTGAGCAACGACGAGTGCCGCGCGCTCGTGCAGTTGCACATCGGCGTGCGCTACTACGGGTACACGTCGGTGGCGTATTTCCAGGAGTTCGAGCGCTGCCGCCAGAGGGGCGAGCCTCCCTTCCGCACGATCGTGGTCCGCGACCACGCGCACGCGGGCAAGGGCGGCCGGACGTGCGACGACCGGCCGGTCGTCAAGCGGGACCGCCCCTGGGAGCACCGGGATCTTCGGGAATGGGAGAGGCGCCGCCAGGAGGAGCGGGAGCGGATGAAGGAACAGTGGGCGCGGCGCCACAAGGAGGAAGAAGAGCGCATCCGCCGCGAGGCCGAAGCGCAGGAGCGCCGCCGGGCGGCCGAGGAGGCGCGCCGGAAGGCCGAGGAGCTCCGCCGTCAGCGCGAGGAGGAAGATCGCCGGGGCGGCGGTCCCGCGGCGGATCGTGGCCCCCGGCGGCCGGACGACGTCCCCGGAGAGAAGGATGCCCACCGCCCTCCGGGCCAGGAAGGACGGGGGCCCGGCGGACCGGACCGGGAGGAAGGTCCGAGAAAGCCCCCGGGTCCGCCCGCCGGAGGGAAGGACGGCGCGGGGCCGGGCAAGAAGGACAACGCGGGCCCCAAGGCGGAGCACGAAGGTTCGGATCGGGGCGAAGGGCCCAAGAAGCCCGCGGATCCTCCCGCCGCATCGGGCGGGAAGGACGGCCCCCGGGAGTCGGGAGGTCCGCCCGCCGCCAAGCCGGGCGGTCCGCCCCCCAAGCCTGCGGAGCCGCGGCGGGAAACCCCGCCCGCTCCTCCCCCGTCGCCCAGGCCGCCCGAGCGGGAAAAGGCTCCTTCGCCGCCTTCCAAGCCCGCGGAGAAGAAGGATTCGGGCGGCGACTCGAAGAAAGAAGAAAAGAAGGACGACAAGAAAGACAAGAAGTAAAGGCGATCAGCGCTCCGCCGTGAGCGCCCGGATGCGCTCCCGCAGGAATTCCCGGTGGGAACCGGGGGCGTCCGCCCAGCGGCGGTAGATCGCCAGGGCGGCGGCGACCTGGCCGCGGCGCTCCAGCTCCTCCGCCCGCGCCAAGTCCCGGCAGTATTCCAGGCCCCGTTCGAGCGCGGGGCGGCGCTCGGGCGGGGCGATCCGCAGGAGTTCGATGTAGAGCGCGACCGCGCCGGCCCAGTCGCGCTCCGCCAGGCGGCTCTTCAACGCGGCCTCCAGCTCCAGCGCCCGAGCCTCGGTCCGAAGGCGTTCCGCCTCCCGAAACTCGCGGGAATCCCGCCCGCGGCAGCGCGCGGCGAGTTCCAGGGCGGCGTCGTAATCGCCCAGGCCCAGGGCCAGCTCGTACGCGGGCCCGAACTCGTCGGTCCGCGGCGGCCGGGATCCTTCCCGCAGGCGGGTGCCTCCCGCCAGGGCCAGGTAGGCCGCCGCCGCCAGGGCCGCCAGCAGGCCGGCGCGCGCCAGGAAGGAAGTTCGCCGCGGCGCGGCCGATGGTTCCGCGCCGCGCTCCCCCTCGGAGCCGGCTCCGGCGGGCGGCTGGAGCCGCGCGCGGATCGCCCGCACTTCCTCGAGGAACGCCTCGGGCGTCGGGTATCGATCCTCCGGCCGCTTGGCCAGACAGCGCTCGATCAGCCGCCGCAGCTCCTCCGGCAGGTCCCCGCCCGCGCGTTTGAGCGGCGGCGGCGCCGCGTGGACATGCTGGTAGATCACGCTCGTGAAGGATCCTTCCCAGCGGAACGGCGGCCGCCCCGCCGCCAGCTCGTAGAGCACCACGCCCAGCGAATAAAGGTCGCTGCGGATGTCCACCCGCTGTCCGATCCCCTGCTCGGGGGCCAGGTACTCGGACGTCCCCGCGATGAGGTGGGAATCCGTCCGGGGGACGCGAAGGCTCTTGGCCAGGCCGAAGTCGGCGACCTTCACGTGCCCGTCCCGCGTCAGCAGGATGTTCGACGGCTTGATGTCCCGATGCACGATCTTGTACTTCCAGGCCGCGCGCAGCGCGCCGCCCACGCCTTCCGCGACATGCAGGATTTCATCCACCGTGAACCGGCGTCCCTTCTGAAGCAGGCCGGCGAGGTCTTCCCCTTCCACGAGCTCCATGGCGTAAAAAAGCCGCCCCTTCCAGGTGCCCGTGCCGAAGACCTGCACGACCGCCGGGTCGTTCACCTGAGCCAGAAGCTCGGCTTCGCGCCGGAAGCGCTGAACGAAATCCGGATTCGTCGTGAAAACGCCCCGGATCACCTTGATGGCCACCTCGCGTCCGAGCGACTTCTGGCGTCCCCGGTAGAGGGTTCCCATTCCCCCTTCGCCGAGGATCTGGTCCTCGAAGATCTCGAAATCCCCCGCGTCGGCGGCGTCCGGAGAGGTCGCCGGAAGGGGCGTGCGGGTGGCCTGCCGGACGGCTTCGATGTCGGCCAGGAAATCGTCCGGTCCCGCGTAGCGGTCTTCCCGGGCCTTGGACAGGCAGCGCAGGATCACCCGCTCGAGGTCGCGGGGGATCGAGGATCCGAGATCCCGCGGCGACGCCGGCTGCACGTAGAGGAGCTGGTAGACGAGCGAGGTGGGGGAATCATACCCTTCAAACGGCGGCTTGCCGGTCGCCAGCTCGTAGAGCACCACGCCGAGCGAGTAAAGGTCCGAACGGAGGTCCGGCGGCTCGCCCGTCACGCGCTCCGGGGCGAGGTAGCGCCACAGGCCGGCCAGGAGGGGCGAGTCCACGGGAAGGTTGAGCCCCCGCGTGAGGCCGAAGTCGAGCACCTTGACGCTTCCGTCGTGCGCCAGAAGGATGTGGGACGGCCGGATGGCTCCGTGGACCAGCCCGCACCGCGAAGCCGCCCGGAGCGCCTTGCCCACCCCTTCGGCCACGTGGAGGATCTCCTCGGTGGTGAAGCGGTGGCCCTCCCGGAGGTAGGAGGCCAGGCTCTGGCCCTCCACGGGCTCCATGGCCCAGAAGAGACGCCCCTTCCAGGCGCCGGCGCCCAGGACCTGCGCCACCGAGGGATCGCGAAGCCGTCCGGCGGACTCCGCCTCGCGGCGCAGGCGCCCCGTCGCCTCGGGATCGGCGGCGATCTCGCGGCGCAGGAGCTTGATCAGGACATCGCGTCCCGCGGACCGCTGGCGACCGCGACAGAGGATGCCGGTGTCCCCCTGGCCGAGGATCTGATCTTCGAGGATCTCGTAATCGTCGACTTCTTCGGTCCGCATGGACGTTCAGCGTCCGCGGCGCGGATGGGATTCCCCCTCGCTCCGCCGGCCTCCCGCCGGCGCCGGGCGCTCCGCATCAAGCGCAGGCGCTTTCGTCATGTTAGGTCCGCACGCTTCCAAGTCAAGGCGGAAATCGGCCGCTCCGCATAACACTTCGGGAGGCGGGACGTCTATGAAATGCGGCGGGTCCGGCCGCCGGTTCCCGGACGGCGAACCCGACGGATGGGGACGCTCTATCTCCGGCCCGGCCGGCGGCCGCCGGGACGCGAGGAAAGGAGGCGCGAGGGGGAAAGGGAATCCAAGACGGCCGTTCACAGGAGGACGGGCCATGATCCGACTGAGGGACCTCATGCGGCGGAACGTCGAATGGGCGGAACCCCGCGACCTCCTCCGGGACGCGGCGCGAAAAATGGAGTCCGCCAACCTCGCGCTTCTGCCGGTCTGCGAGAACCGGCGGCTGGTCGGCGTTCTGCGCCAGGAAGACGTCGAGACGTTCCGCCGGCGGAACGAATCCCGCATGGCCTCCACTCCGGTCCGCGTGCTCATGAGGACCGACGTCATCTGCGGCAACGAGTCGCAGGACATGCGCGAGGTCGTCCGCCTCATGCGGGAAAAAGAGATCCGCATCCTGCCCGTGCTCGACGGCGTGCGCCGGCTCGTGGGCATCTATTCGTTCGGGATCTGACGCCTTCATGACCGCGGAGACGTTCCTTCCGCGGCGCGCCGCCGCAAAGGGAGCCGATGCTGGCGGCGCACGATCTGGGACACGGCGTCCATGTCCCGGCACAGCTCGTGGAAGATGTCGTCGAGCGTCACCAGACCCCGCAGCCGCCCCTGGCGGTCCACGACGGGAAGGCGGCGGACGCCCCAGGTGCGCATGACCTCGAGCGCCTTGTCGAATCCCTCGTCCTCCCGGATCGTCTGGATGGGGCGCGTCATGAATTCCGAAATGCGCGCCTCCGAAGGCGGGCCGTCCTTCCACGTCCCCAGCGCCCGCAGGGCCAGATCCCGGTCCGTGACGATTCCCACCGGGCGCTCGTGGAAAACGACGACGACGCACCCCACGTTGTAGTACTCCATCAGGCCCACGACGTCGCGCACGGAGTCGTCGGCCCGGGCGGTGATCACTTCGCGGCTGGCGTACGACAGAATCATAAGCGCCTCGTGCGAACCCTGAAGGACGGGGGTTCCCCGGCCCTTCGCCGTTCGTGATTCCCGGCCGGGTTCTCCCTGGGCATGGAGCCGGGGCCCGTCCGGGGCGTTACGGCGGGGCGCCGCGCAGGCCCGCGCGGCGCGGGCGCCCGGCCGGAACGCCTTCGGCCCTCCCGCGGCGCTCGGGTTTGTACGTGCGCACTCGGCCCCAGAGATTCTGGGGGCCCCAGAGACCCGCCCGCAGCGACTCGAGGAGCAGAATCTGGCTGTGGTCCACGAACAGGTTCACCTCCGGCCCGTAGTTCTTGACGTACCCCCCGAACGCCGCCGGGTCGGCCGCCTCGAACATGACGCGATCCAGGCCCAGCGCGGCGGCGATCCGGGCCGCCACGTCCGGGCGCGGGACACGGACGCTCTCCGTGATGCCTTCGGACTCCACCATGACCAGCCGGGCCCCGGCGTCCAGGTACCGGCGCGCCAGGCGGATCGCCTGCTCCACGTCCCGCGTTCCCTGCGCCTCGAGCTCGGCCGCGGAGGACGCGCCGCCGGCGCCGAACTGGATGCCCACCTCGGGCTTCACCTCGAGCCCTTCTTCCGCCACCCGCTCGGCCAGCCGCACGAGATCGTCTTCCGGAACGGAAAGGAATCCGCTCGAGACTTCCACGATGTCGAATCCCAGATCCGCGCACTCGCCCAGATAGCGGTCCACCGCCACCTCCCCGCGGGTGAGGACGAACTCGATGAACCCCCCCGTGGAGACCTTCACGCGATGCCGGTGCGCCAGATCG
>DATLZA010000143.1 GCA_035574235.1 Planctomycetota bacterium
GTCTACCAGCACCAGCCGTAACGCACCCCCCATCCGGTATGCCGTCCGAACCGGTAGTACGAGAAACCCACCGACGGATAGGACCAGTAATACCGATAGGTCGGGTAGCAGTACGTCGTGGAAGAGTAGGGCGTGATATACGTCACGCACGTGTCGTACCGGTAGTGCGTCCCGCACCAGACGGTGCTGTAGCTCGGGACGTAGACGTAGGTGGTCTGCGGCACGTACACGGGGCGCTCGACGACGCGTTCCACCGTCCGTTCCGGGGCGGGCGCGGGGGCCGGGGCGGCCTGGGGATTCACGAGCGCGCCGAGAACCCGCTCGCTGGCGCCGGCCTGCTTGAGCTCCACGAGGTCGTCGGCGGACATTCTGGCCACCGGACCGTGAGCGCGGATGTAGGACAGGATCACGTCGTCGGAGACGCCGGCGGCGACGAGCTTCTTGATTTCATCCTTGCCGACGTCGGCCGCCGCGGCCAAGGGAAGCCCGGCCAGGAACGCCAGGCTCAGCAGGGCTTTCTTCGGAATTCTCATCGTTCCCTCCTCCCGACTTAATGCACGCAATAAGCCGTATGGACATGGACCCGGGTCCGCGAATGGCGGCCCAGAACGTACCCGAACACGGCCGCCGCGCCGACCAGGATCGCGGGCTCATAATCATATACGACGGTCCGGGTCTCCCGGGCGGGGCGGGGAACCGTGACGGGCGCCTCCAGAAGCGCGTTGAGGACGGCGCTGGAAACCCCCTGTTCCTTGAGGGCGACGATGTCGTCGGCCGTCGGGCGGCGTTCCACGCCGTCCTTTCGAATCCGCTCGAGGATCGCGGCTTCGGAGTATCCCGCCCGGGTCATGGCAACCACTTCGTTGTGGCTGACGGGGGTGACGCCGGGATCGTAGGAGCGGTGTTCGTACGCCACGCACCCTCCCAGGAGAAGGGAGCCGCACAGGGTCAGGATCAGAGCCTTCCGCATGGCAGTCCTCCCCGCAAAACCTACGAGGGTTAGACGACCCGGCATAGATCATGTTACCGGGGCGGGGGAGCCGGTTCAAGGAGCGCCCGCGGGGGGCTCCAGCGCTTTCCTCAGGCGTCGCAAGGCGTTGAAAATCCGGGATTTGACGGTTCCCTCGGGGATGCCGAGGATTTCGGCGATCTCGTCGTATTTGAGGCCTTGGTATTCGGCCAGGAGCAGGCAGGCCCGTTCGCCTTCCGGGAGGGTCTTGAGCGCTTGGAGGAGGGCGAGGTGCGTGTCGCGGCGGTCGAGGTCGGGTTCGGGGGCTTCGGAGATGGCGCCGTTCACGTCGGGGAGGGGGCTTTCACGACGCTTGGCCGCATCGTTGGCGAAAAGATTGTGAGCGATGTGGAAGAGGTAGGTGGAGACTTTGGCCGAAGGGACATAGCGCCGGGCGGCGCGCCAGACGCGCAGGAAGGTTTCCTGGAGGAGATCCTCGGCGCGGGCGCGGTTTCCGGAAAGCCGGAAGAGGTAGTTGAAAAGCGGCCGCTCGTAGCGGCGATACAGTTCCTCCAGGGCGGCCGCGTCGCCCGCCTTGACGCGGAGCATGAGGTCGGTTTCCGGGTCGGCCACCGACGCCGAGTCTAAGGGGCCTTTTCTCCCATTGTCAACGCTCGCGAGGCGCCGCTATCATCCGGGTCGGTCGCCGGACCCATCGCCGGGAGCGGGGAATCGTTGAAAAGAGGAGGGATCCATGGGCGCACGCGATCATCGGGAACAGGCCGACCAGGAGAGCGCTCGGGTGGCCATCCTCACGGTGAGCGACACCCGGACGCCGGAGACGGACACCTCGGGAAAGGAGGCCTTCGAGATCTTCCGCAAGTTCGGCCACACGGTCGTGGAGCACGCGCAGGTGCCCAACGAGCGCAAGAAGATTTCCGAGGCGGCCGAGAAAGCGCTGCGCGAGGCGGATCTCGTGGTCACGATCGGCGGGACGGGGGCCAGCCGCAAGGACGTGACGGTGGAAGCGCTGCGCCCGCTGGTCGAGAAGGAGCTTCCCGGGTTCGGGGAGCTGTTCCGGTCGATGTCGGCGCGGGAGATCGGGACGGCGGCCATTCTTTCCCGGGCGCTTCTCGGGGTTACGTCGGCCGGCCGCATCGTGGTGGCCCTTCCGGGCTCGACGGGCGCGGTTCGGCTGGGGCTGGAAGGGATCCTCATGAACGAACTCAAACATCTCCTCTGGGAGCTGCGGCGGTACGCATGAGCCTTTGGGCATGGTACCGGGCGCGGCGTTGGGGCTGGAAGATCGGGATCGCCGTCGCGGCCCTTCCGCTGGGAGCGGCGCTTCTCTACGGGGTCGGTCGGACGGTCCAGTACTGGGGCGCCGAGGGGGACCCCGCGCTCTACGTGCCGCGCGAGGCGAACGTGGTCTTTCGCGCCCGGGACCTGGAGGCGCAGCTCGAACGGATGGAGGGGACGGTCGCCTGGCGGGCGATCCGGCGGCGGCTCCTGCGCCACCCGGCGATTCGGGGGGCGATCAACGAAACCCTTCGCCAAGCGGGGCTTCCGACGCTCGATGATCTGGAGGACCGCCGGCAGGGGACGGCGGAGGGGCTGCGCCGTCTCCTGTGGATCGCAGGCCGGGACGCCGTCGGAGCGCTGAAGATGGGGACGCCGGGTCGTGCTCCGGAGGGGCTCGGCGTGGTCCGGCTTCCCTGGACGCTCTACCTGGCGGCGCCGTTTGCGTCCTGGGTTCTGCCCTCCGAGGAGGAAGGCGGGAGGAAGCTGCTGAAGGTACGGCAAGGTCGGGGGGCGATCTACGTCGCCTTCGCGGGGCGGCTGGCGCTGGCCAGTACGGACAAGGCATTTCTGGTTCGGGCGCTCGCCCGGGCGGGAACGCCGCGGGAGGCGGGGGCGCCTCTCGAACTTACGGTGGAATTCGACGGCTCGCCGGCTTTGGAATCCCTGCGGCGGGAGTTCGGATGGGTGGAAGGGGTCCTGGGGGCGGAGGGGACCCGGGCGCTGACGGTTTCCGCGGATCTGCGCGAGGAGGCGCTGGTCGTGGAGGGAACGCTCGCGGGGGCGCGGCCGGTGGGTGGGGAACCCGCGCCGCACGCGCGGGCCGCGTGGGCTCCGGCGGGAGGCTCGGGGGTCCTGGCGCACCGCGCGGGGCTGTCGGATCTGCACGCGGGCCTCAAGGGGCTCGGCGGTTCGGCAAAGAATCTCCGGCAGGCGTTCGAGACGCTCGACGAGGTGGGGAAGTTCGCCTCGACCGTGCTTCCGCTTCTGGAGCCGGGGATGACGGTGGTGACGGGGGGCGTCGGCGATACGCGGGTGTTCCCGGCGGTGGCGCTGATTTGTCCGAGTCGGGAGCCGCGGCGGGCGGTCGAGGCGCTCGACGGAGTCATTCGCCGGATCGGCGGGAAGTTCATCGAGCAGCGGCCTCTGCAGGAGCACGTCGTGGGGGACGTGGCGATTCACTCCTGGGCTCCTCCGGGGGCGCTTCCGGCGGACGAAATTCTTCAGCCGTGCTACGCGGCGGTTCGGGACGCGTTCGTCCTGGGGAACAATTTGGCCTTCACGGAGGCGGTCGTGCGCGTCGCTTTGGGGGAAGCGGGGAGCCTGACGGAGCAGGCGCATTTCCGGGCGCTGCGGCGGGAGCTGGGGCGGCACGGGTTCGTGGTCGAGCCGGACGGGGCGGGCGGGGTGTTCCTGGCGGGGCCGATCCGGGAGTCCCTGGACGGTCTCCTGGGGCCGGCGGCGCAGTTTCTCGTGGACGCGCGCTTGCCGGGGCCGGTGCTGCGGCAGGAGATCGAAACGGAGCTGCGGGAGCAGGGGCGCGCGCTTCCGCCGCCGGAGGTGGATCAGCTTTTCTACGAGCGGCAGCGGCAGAAATATCGGGAGGAGGAGGAGGCGCTCCGGGCGCGTCTGGGATTTCTCGACGCCTTCAAGTGGTTCGCGTTCGAGTCCCGTTCCGGGCCCCGCGGAATGTCGTTTCGGGCGGCGGCGGCGTTCCGGTGAGCTTCAGAAGCCGGCGCGCTTGAGCCATTCCCGGGTGATGCGGGAGGGGGAACGGCGCCGAGCCAACTTCGCGAGAATGTCGAGCTCGAGGTTGACGAGGTCGCCCTTCTTGAGCCGTCCCAGCGTGGTCCGGCGGCGGGTGGTCGGGATGAGCGCGACGGTGAAGGCGTCGGGCTCCACGTCCACGACGGTGAGGCTCACGCCGTCCACCGCGATCGATCCTTTGGGCACGAGTTCCGAAGCCAGCGGCGTTCCGATCTTGAGAAGCGGACGGACGTCCAGGACGCGTCCGGTGCCGTCCACGTGGCCCTGGACGATGTGGCCGCCGAGACGTTCGCCGAGCCGGAGGGCGCGTTCGAGGTTGACGGGGGATCCGCGGCGGAGCCGCCCCAGGTTGGTACGGGCGAGGGTTTCGGGAACCAGATCGAATCCCGCCTGATCGTCCTGGAGCCGGGCGACGGTCAGGCAGACGCCGTTGACGGCCACGCTTTCGCCCGGGACGAGGTCGGGGAAACCCGTCTGGACCACCAGTCGACGGCCGGGGCGGATCACCCGGCCGACCCGCTCCACGATTCCTGTGAACATGGGGGCATCATTTTATACACACCCCCGGCGGCGTGCACGCGGAAAACCGGACGCGCAATCCGCGGGCGCCGGGGGCTCCGGCGGGGGGCCGGAGGTCGGCGCCCGCGGGAAGGAGAGGGAGGTTCCGGAGGAAGGCCCCTTGGGCCGGTCAAACGGATATCGGAATGCGCCGCCGGACCGAGGAGGGGATCTTGGCGAAGCGTACGGTCAGAACTCCGTCGGCGCAGGTGGTGTGGACGCGATCCGGATCGGCCGACGGCGGCAGGGGGATGAGCCGGCGGAAGGGGCCGAAGCGTCGCTCCAGCTTCACGACCGCGCCCGGACGGCCGTAGTCGGGTTCCCTTTTCTCTCCGGCCACCACGAGTCCGTTGCGGGAAACGGTGACCAGAAGGCTCTCCGGGTCCACGCCGGGGATCTCGATCCGCACGAGGATTTCGTCGTCCGTTTCGGCGACGTCCACGGGCGGAGACCATGCCGGGGTGTGGGCGGTGTAAGCGGGACGGTCCAAAAGCGTTCGCGCCATAACAGCTCTCCTTCCACAGACCCTCGCGGAGTCAACTCGTCCGCTTGGGAAAGTGCAAGCAGCGTGCCAGCGATTTTCTCGCCGCCGGGCGCAACCGTTCTTTTTCGAAGCGGTTGCGTTGAAGAGAGGACCCGGCCGCGCGGGGGGTGTCAAAGTGGCAGCGTTTTGCGGTCGCTCTCTCTTAGAAGGCGTTGGGGGCGAAGGTCATAGGCTTGTCGGACGCGAAGGTATGCGGATTGCAGGGGAAGCGGGAGGATAAAGGAGGCGGGCATGGAGCGAGGTGATTCTTTCATTTCGCTTCTGGGCTGCGGGGTGTGGTTGTTGGTGTTCAGTTTGGCGGCGGCGGGGTTTCTGGCCTTGGCGGCGGCGATGGGTTCCTGCGTGGCCGGTTGAAGGCCATAAAAAGCCTTGACCGATCGGGGTCGATAGAGATAATAGTTGCTCCCTTCGCAGGGTGCACACCGCAGCCGTACCGAGGTGGGCATGATCATTGACGTGGTGACGCTTTTCCCCCGGATGTTCGAGGGGGTCCTGGGCGAGAGCATCCTGAGGCGCGCGCAGGAGGAGGGCAAGGTTCGGGTCAACCTGATCAACCTGCGCGACTTCTCCCGGGAGCGTCACAAGAAGGTGGATGCACCGCCGTACGGGGGCGGCCCCGGCATGGTGATCATGGCCGAACCCGTTTTCGAGGCGGTCGAACATCTGCGGAGGAACGGCCGCGAGGAGTCGCTCCTGGTCCTTCTGACGCCGGGGGGCGTCCGGTATACGCAAACCCTGGCGCGGGAGCTGTCCCGGAAGAAGGGGTTGATTCTTCTGTGCGGTCACTATGAAGGCTTCGACGAGCGGGTCAGCCAGGGGTTGGCCCCGCTGGAGCTTTCGATCGGCGATTACGTCCTGACGGGCGGCGAAATTCCGGCGATGGTCGTGCTGGACTCGGTGGTCCGGCTGATTCCGGGAGTGCTGGGAGCGCCCGGTTCGCTCGCCGAAGAGTCGTTCTCGGAGGGGATGCTGGAGTACCCGCAGTACACGCGGCCGCCGGACGTCCGCGGGATGAAGGTGCCCGGGGTGCTCCTTTCGGGCGATCACGCGGAGATCGCCCGGTGGCGGCGGCGGGCGTCGGAGGAACGCACGAAGGCCCGGAGGCCGGACCTCCTGGATCCGGGGGCGGAAGGGACTCAAGGAACCGTATGACGATGGTGGCTGCCATGCGAGCGCTCGACGGCATCGAAAAGGACTGGCTGCGCAAGAAGACGCCCAAGTTCGACGTGGGCGACACGGTGGACGTGCACGTCAAGATCATCGAGGGAGACCGGGAGCGCATTCAGATTTTCAGCGGCACGGTGATCGCCAAGCGCCACCAGGGCCTTTCCGAGACCTTCACGGTGCGCCGCATCGTCCAGGGCGAAGGCGTCGAGCGCATTTTCCCGCTTCAGTCGCCGCGCGTCGTGGACGTGGTCGTCCGCAAGAAGGGCAAGGTGCGCCGGGCGAAACTCCACTTCCTGCGCGAGCGCGTCGGCCGCGCCACGCGCGTGGAGGAGAAGCTGGGCGGCGCGAAGGAAGAGGCTCCCGCGCCCGCGGCTCCGGAGGGCGCCGCCCCGGCCGCCTCCGAGACGCCCAAGGAGAAGCCGGCCCCCGCCAAGTGAAGGCCTTTGCTTTCGGGACGGGCGGCCTTTAGAATCAGGCCCCATGGCCGGCCCGGGTCCCTACGAGCGCGACGCGAAATTCGAGGACGCGCTCCGCCCCGCTTCTTTCGGCGAATTCATCGGGCAACGCAAGACCGTTCAGAACCTCCAGATCGCCATCAAGGCCGCCCGCAAGCGCAAAGAGGCCCTCGATCACGTCCTGTTCAGCGGCCTGCCCGGCCTCGGGAAGACCACCCTGGCGCGCCTGATCGCCTTCGAGATGAAGGCTCAGCTGCACACGACGTCGGGCCCCGTCCTCAAGCGCCCCGGGGACCTCGTCGGCACGCTCACCAAGCTCCAGCAGGGGGACGTTCTTTTTATCGACGAGTGCCACCGGATGCTTCCGGACGTCGAAGAATTTCTCTATTCGGCGATGGAAGACTTCACGGTCTCGATCGCCATGGAGACGGGCCTGGCGGGCAAGACGATCACGCTTCCGCTCAAGAAGTTCACCCTCGTGGGAGCGACCACGCGCGAGGGCCTCCTCAGCGAACCGTTCCGGGCCCGGTTCGGGATCCTGGAGAAGCTGGAGTGGTACCCCGTCGAGGATCTGATCGAGATCCTCAAGCGTTCGGCGCGCCTTCTCGGGACCCAGATCGACGACGAAAGCGCCCGGCTCATCGCGGAGCGATCGCGCGGCACGCCCCGGATCGCCAACCGATACCTGCGGCGGGTGCGGGACCTGGCTCAGGTGAAGTCCGGCAATCGCATCACCCGGCCGGTGGCCGAGGAGGCGCTGGCGATGCTGGGGGTGGACGAGGTCGGGCTGGAGGAGATGGACCGGCGGATCCTTCGGACCCTCGTGAGCCATCCCGGTCCCGTGGGGCTCAAGACGCTGGCGGTGGCGGTGGGGGAGCAGGAGGATACGATCGAGGAGGTCTACGAGCCCTACCTCATCCAGCAGAATTTTCTGGTCCGCACGGCGCGCGGCCGCAAAGCCACGGAAAAGGCGCACCGTCATCTCAACCTGGAGGGGGCCCCCGAACCGCAGAAAAGGCTCTTCTGACCCGCGCCGCGGCGGCTATCGCGCCAGCCCAATGAGGCTCACCAGCGTGCGCAGGTCCTCGTCCGGCCACTCCAGCCCGAGCCCCACCAGGAACTCGGGATCTTCACCGATGCGGTTGACGCCGCCGTAGAGGCGCACCGTGCTCAGGAGAAGCTCCACCCAGCTCTCCTTGCGGGTCCACAGAGGGGTCTTCACGAAAAACCGAAGCACCGGACCGTCGATCCGCTCGTCGATGTCCTCCTGATCCACGTCGTTGTAGGCGTCCCGCCCTTCGAAGACGAACTCGACGGGGTGGCGGAAGAGGAGCCAGTCGTCCCACGTGAATTCCACGCCGCCCCCGGGTTTGCCCTCGAGGAGACCCCCGCGCACCGCCAGCCGGCGGTCGAGGAACCAGGGGATCCGGTACGCGGCCTGGACGTCGGGCCGGATGATCGTGTCCGCGTCGCCGTCCTCGAGGAGGGCCTCGTAGACGACGTCTCCTTCGGGGTCGAGCGAGAGAAACGCCGCCCCGACGAAGAAATATTTGTCCTCGCTGGGCGTGATGCGGATGCCGAGCCGCGAGATCTGCATGTGGCTTTCGTCGTAGAACTTCGAGTCCGCGGCGACCTCGACGACCGACCGGGCGGCGCGGCCGAGCACGCGGTCCACGTCCCGCAGCGCCTGCCTGGCCTGCTCGTAGAGCTCGTCGTCCTGCAGGAGCTTGCCCACGGTGCCTTCGCCGTTCTCCAGGCGCTCCGTGATCGTCCGGAGCGATTCGCTCGACTTTTCGACGTTCTCGACCGTGCGCTTGAGCCGCTCGCCCATCTCCTTGTCGTGCACGAGCGTCCCGAGGGGGCCCTCGCCGGACTGGATGCGCGCGGTGATCGCCTCGATGTTCCGGCCGGCCTTTTCCACATGCTCCAGGGTCTTCTGGAGACGCTCCGTCATCGCCCGGTCGTGGAGGAGCGCCCCGAGGGGGCCTTCCCCCTTGCGGAGGGCTTCGGTCGCCTCCCGCAGGTTGGCCGTCGCCTGCGCCACGTTGTCGAGCGCGGCGTCGATGAATTCCGAGCTCAGCCGCTCCTGGAGCTTGTCCACGGCCTTTTCGATCGACTCGAGCGCGCCCACCGCCTTGCGATGAAGCTCGTCGGTGGCCAGGAGCTTGTGGACCGTGCCGGGGCCTTCCTTGATCGTCTGGGTGATTTCGCGGAGATTCCGGATGAGCTCGCGGACGTTCTCGCGGTTCTCATCGACGAGCGAGCCGATCTCCTCGAGGCCCAGGCGGGCCTCTCCCGTGAGGACCGTCCGCTCGTCCACCGGCACGCGGGGTTCCCGGGAGCCGCGCAGGATCGAAACGTAGCTTCCGCCCAGGACCGAGGAGGACTCCACCGCGATCCGGGCGTCGGAATAGAGCGTCAGAGGGCGGTCCAGGGTCATCGTGGCGACGACGCCGCGGTCCGGATGCAGCTCGAGATCCTCCACGCGCCCCATGCGGAGGCCTTCCACCCGGACGTCGTCCCCCTTGCGGAGCCCCTGGACGCGCTCGAAGTGTACCCGGAGCGCGTAGCGGCGGCCGAAGGGCAGCTCTCCCACGACGAGCGTCGCGAAGGCCAGGAGGATGAGCGCCGCCAGGAACAGGAAGCCGAGCCAGACGTTTCGGTTCACGGGCGGCCCTCGGTCAGGGGTCCCTTGGAGAGACCGTCCACGAATTGGCGGACCACGGGATCGTCGCTGGATCGGAACTCCTCGGGGGGGCCGCATTTGGCGACCCGCCCGTTGAGGAGGAACGCGATCCGGTTGGAGACGCGGAAGGCGCTCGGCATGTCATGGGTCACGAGGACGGACGTGACGCCGAGCTTCTTCTGGAGATCCAGGATGAGATCGTTGATGACGGCGGAATTCACGGGGTCCAGGCCCGCCGTGGGCTCGTCGTAGAGGACGATCTCCGGATTGCGGATGAGCGCCCGGGCGAGGCCCGCGCGTTTCTTCATGCCCCCGGAAAGCTCCGCGGGCATTTTGTCGGCGTGGTCCGCCAGGCCCACCAGGGCGAGCTTTTCCATCACGCGCCGACGGACCTCCGCCTCGGGCAGGCGCTCGTGCTCGCGCAGGGGCAGCGCCACGTTCTCGAAGACGCTCATCGAGTTCAGAAGCGCCGCCCCCTGGAAACAGTACCCGATCTTCCTGCGCGCTTCCTCAAGGGCGCCGTTGGGGGAGCGGGCGATGTCCACGCCGTCGATCCGCACGGAGCCCCGGTCCGGCCGCAGAAGCCCCACGATGTGTTTCAGGGTGACGCTCTTGCCGGTCCCCGAGCCGCCGATGATGCAGAACGTTTCACCCCGTTCGACCGCGAACGTCAGGCCGTCGAGCACCCGGCGGCCGCCGAGCGTCTTGACCACGTCCTGGAACTCGATCGCGGGCGCGGCCAGAAGCGCGCGGGCGCTCACCGGCGCGGGGTGGGGGACCCGGGACGCTTCGTCGAGATTCACCACTCTAGTTTATACAGGATCCACGTGAGGAAATAATTGAAGGCCAGCACGCAGATGAAGCCGATGACCACCGCGCGCAGGGTCGCCCGGCCCACCCCCTCGGCCCCGTGCTCGGCGCGCAGGCCCTGGCCGGCGGCCACGATCGCGATCGTCGTCCCGAAGACGAGCGCCTTGAGCAGACCGCCGTAGACGTCCTTGAGCTCCAGAACGTCGCGCGCGTTCTTGAAGAAGATCGAAAGATCCACCTGGAAGGTGGCCTTGGCCATGAGCGCTCCGCCGAGGATGCCGATCGCGTCGGCGTAGATCGTCAGAACCACCGCGGCCAGAGCCAGGGCCAGAAGCCTCGGCATGACGAGGTAGTAGACGGGGTCGATCGACATGACCTCGAGCGCGTCGACCTCCTCGGACACCTTCATCGTGCCGATTTCGGCGGCGAACGTGGAGCCCACCAGGCCCGCCAGGGCGATCGCGGTGAACACGGGGCCCATCTCGCGGCACATGGCGGCGGCGACGATGTAGCCCAGGGTGCTTTCCTGCCCGAACCGCTGCAGCTGGTTGCCCGTCTGGAGGGCCAGCGTCATTCCGGTAAAGAGCGCCACGATGAAGACGACCGGGAGGCTTCCGAACGCACAGCGGGCGAGCTGCTGGAGGATCTCCCGGCGCTTGCGGCCCACCTGGGTGAGCCGGAGCGTCGCGCGGAAGAGGAGATCCAGCGTGTAGCCCGCCCCGGCGCAGGTCTCCTCGAACCAGTGCTGGGCCTTGGCGATCGCGGCCGTCATCGGCGATACAGTCCCCTGCGGCGGATGTACCGCTCCACGGCGTCCGGCACGAGGTAACGGATGGACAGGCCCCGCCGGACCCGGTCCCGGATCTCGGTCCCCGAGATCTCCAGGAGCGGCACTTCTACTATATCCTTTTTCGGCAATCCCGGGACCGTTCCGTGCCCCGGACGCGCGGCCACCGCGGGCCGGGCCAGCCGGACCACTTCCGCGGCCTCCTTCCAGCGCGGCAGGAGACGGGCCGCGTCGGCCCCGAGGATCAGCCGGTAGTCGGCCGGCCGGCGCCGGTGAAGCTCACGCAGGGTATCCACCGTGTACGACAGTCCGCCCCGTCGGAGTTCCAGGTCGCACGCTTCGAAGAGCGGGTTGCCCCGGATCGCCCGCCGCAGCATCTCCCAGCGATCCCGCGCGGGGGCCAGCGCGCCGGGATCCTTGAGCGGCGCGACGGCGGCCGGGATGAGCAGCACCCGCTCGAGGTCCAGGGCTTCCGCCACCCGTGTGGCCACGATGAGATGCCCGTGGTGGATCGGATTGAAACTCCCTCCCAAGATCCCCAGCCGAGGTCGGCGCGGCATGGTCCTCCTCGTTCAGGAAGCCGAACCGCGTCCTCCGGATGGGGATTCGCCCGCGGTTCGGTTCCTTGAAGGTCCGGAGGCCCTTATATCCTTCCGGAGGCGGCCTTGCAAAGGCTTTGCGGCCTGTGCTATAGTGCGGTCGCATGCCGCTGGCGGACGAGGTGCTCCGGGGCGATTCCCTGGCGGTGAGCAAGGCCATTTCCCTCGTCGAAAACGGCGCCCCCGAGGGGCGCGCTCTGCTGGACGCGATCGCCCCCCGGGTGGGCCGGGCGCTGCGCGTCGGGGTGACCGGACCTCCGGGCGTCGGGAAATCCACCACGCTGGACGAGCTTTCCGCCGCCTACCGCGCCCGGGGCGAGAAGGTCGGCATCCTCGCCGTGGACCCCACGAGCCCCTTCACGGGCGGCGCCCTCCTCGGGGACCGGGTCCGCATGGCCAAGGCGTCCGCCGGCGGGGACGTCTTCGTCCGCTCGATGGCCACCCGCGGGGCCGGAGGAGGGCTCGCCCGGGCCACCCAGGACGCCGCCGACATCCTCGACGCCGCCGGCTGCACGATCGTTCTCATCGAGACGGTGGGCGTGGGCCAGTCGGAGATCGAGGTCTCCCGCGCGGCGGACGTCGTGGTGGTGCTTCTGTCGCCGGAGTCGGGCGACGGCATCCAGGCCCTGAAATCCGGCCTTCTGGAGATTGCGGATCTTCTCGTCGTCAACAAGGCGGACCGTCCGGGGGCGGAGCGGCTGCAGCAGGATCTTCGGTCGGCGTTCGAGCTGGGGCTGCGGCCCCGCCGGGAGGTGCCGATCCTTCTGGCCGAGGCCGCGCGCGGCCGGGGCATCGGGGAGCTCGTGGCCGCGATCGACGCGTTCGTCGCGGCGCGGCGCGCGGACGGCGGCTTCGAGGAGCGGCGCCGCCGGAACATGGAGACGCGCATCCGGCAGATCGCGGAGTTCCTCGTGCAGCGGAGCCTCTGGGACGGCGGCGGGGCCCGGCGGCTGGAGGAGGGCGCCCGCGAGGTCCTGGCGCGCCGGCGCTCGCCCTACCAGGCCGCCCAGGAGCTTCTCCAGGAGGCTCTGCGATGACGCCCTCCGAGCGGCCGGCCCGATCGCGGTTCCCGGGCACGATCGTGCCCGCCGACAAGGTGGTCTACACGCCGCAGGATCTGGGGGACTTCGATCCGGAGCGCGATCTCGGGCGGCCCGGGGAGTACCCGTTCACCCGCGGCCCGTACCGGGACATGTACCGGGGCAAGCTCTGGACGATGCGGCAGTTCTCGGGCTACGGCACGGCCCGGGACACGAACCGGCGGTTCCGGTACCTTCTGGAGCACGGCCAGACGGGCCTTTCGGTGGCCTTCGACATGCCGACGCTCATGGGCTACGATTCGGACCACCCGCGCGCCCGGGGGGAAGTGGGGCGCGAGGGCGTGGCCGTCTGCACGCTGGAGGACATGGAGACGCTCTTCGAGGGGATTCCGCTCGGGGAGGTTTCGACCTCCATGACGATCAACAGCACGGCGGCGATCCTTCTCGCTTTTTACATCGCCGCCGCGGAGCGGCAGGGGGTGGCTCCGGAGCGCCTGCGGGGCACGATCCAGAACGACATCCTCAAGGAATACATCGCCCAGAAGGAGTGGATCTTCCCGCCGCTTCCGTCGATGCGGATCGTCACGGACGTAATGGCGTACTGCGCCGACCACGTGCCCAAGTGGAACACGATTTCCATCTCGGGCTACCACATCCGGGAGGCCGGCAGCACCGCGCTTCAGGAGCTGGCCTACACGCTCATGGACGGCTTCACGTACGTGGAGTTCGGGATGCGGGCGGGCCTTCCGGTGGACCGGTTCGCGCCGCGGCTGTCGTTCTTCTTCAACGCCCACATGAACTTCTTCGAGGAGATCGCCAAGTTCCGCGCGGCGCGGCGGATCTGGGCGCGCCGGATGCGGGAGCGCTACGGGGCGCGGAATCCGGAGAGCTGGCGGCTGAGGTTCCACACGCAGACGGCGGGCTGCTCGCTGACCGCCCAGCAGCCGCAGAACAACATCGTGCGCACGGCGCTGGAGGCTCTGGCGGCCGTCCTCGGCGGCACGCAGTCGCTCCACACGAACTCGATGGACGAGGCGCTGGCGCTCCCGTCCGAGGAGGCGGTCAAAATCGCGCTCCGGACGCAGCAGATTCTGGCGTACGAAACCGGAGTGGCCGACGTCATCGATCCTCTGGCCGGATCGTACTTCGTGGAATTCCTCACGAACCGCTTCGAGGAGGAGTGCGGCCGGATCTTCGAGGAGATCGAAAAGCGGGGCGGGATGATCGCCGCGATCGAGCAGGGGTACCCGCAGCGGGAGATCGCCCGCGCGGCCTACGAGTTCCAGAAGGACGTGGAGGAAAAACGCTACCTCGTGGTGGGGGTGAACGACTACGTGGAGCCCCAGGAGCGTCCGATTCCGATTCTCAAGATCGATCCGGCCGTCGAGCGCGATCAGATCGAGCGGGTGCGCGCCGTGCGGGCGCGGCGAAACGCGGCGGCCGCCGCGCGGGCGCTCGAGGGGATCCGGTCGGCCGCGCGGGGCGGGGACAACCTGATGCCGCGGTTCCTGGAGGCCGCGCGGGCCGGGGTGACGCTGGGCGAGATGGTGGACGTTCTTCGCGCCGAGTTCGGAGAATGGCGCGAGCCGCCCACCTACTGGTAGGGAGGTCGGATGCCGGACGGGGAGCGCAGGTATCGGGTCATCGTCGCCAAACCGGGCCTGGACGGGCACGACCGGGGGGCCAAGGTGGTGGCCGCGGCGCTGCGGGACGCGGGCTTCGAGGTGATTTACACGGGCCTCCACCAGACTCCCGAGGCGATCGTGAACGCCGCGCTTCAGGAGGACGCCGATGCGGTGTGTGTCTCGATCCTCTCGGGCGCGCACATGACGGTCTTTCCGGAGATTCTTTCCCTCATGCGGGCCAAGGGGCTGCACGACGTGCTTTTGTGCGGGGGCGGGATCATTCCGCCGGAGGACGCCGAAGAGCTTCAGAAGATGGGGGTGGGGCGCCTTTTCGGTCCCGGCACGGACACGCGGGAGATCGTTCAGTATCTTCGGGAGGAGATCGGCCGGCGCCGCCCCCAGGCGGCTCGGAGGGGATAAGGCGGCGTCGCCCGCACCGGCGGTTCGTTGCCGCGCGGCGCGGCGAGGAGTAGACTACTCCCGTGGACATCCTGCGCTCCCGCGTGGACCGCACGTCCCCCGAGTTCCAGGCCAACGAACGCCACCATCGCGCCCTCGCCCGGCGGCTGCGCGAGCGCCTGGCCCAGGTCCGCCGCGGGGGACCCGAGGCCGCCGTGGCGGTCCACCGCAAGCGCGGAAAGCTCCTGCCCCGCGAGCGGATCGAACGGCTGCTCGACCCCGGGACGCCGTTTCTGGAACTTTCCCCCCTGGCCGCCTGGGACCGGCACGGGAACGAAGTGCCTTCGGCGGGCCTCGTCACCGGCGTCGGCCGTGTCGCGGGCCGCGAGTGCATGATGGTGGCCAACGACGCGACCGTCAAGGGCGGCACCTATTTCCCCGAGACGATCCGCAAGCACCTGCGGGCCCAGGAAATCGCCCTCGAAAACCGCCTGCCGTGCATCTACCTTGTGGACTCCGGAGGCGTGTTCCTTCCGCTCCAGGCGGAGGTCTTTCCCGACCGGGACCACTTCGGGCGCATCTTCTACCACCAGGCGCTCCTTTCGGCGCGCGGAGTCCCCCAGATCTCCGTGGTGCTCGGGATGTGCACCGCGGGCGGGGCCTATGTGCCCGCC
Source organism: Planctomycetota bacterium (assembly GCA_035574235.1). Taxonomy (NCBI): domain Bacteria; kingdom Pseudomonadati; phylum Planctomycetota; species Planctomycetota bacterium. Next base: position 15,360 of record DATLZA010000143.1, read on the forward strand.
ATGTCCGACGAGAACATCATCGTCCGCGGCGCGGGCACGATCTACCTGGGCGGGCCGCCTCTCGTGAAGGCCGCCACCGGCGAGGACGTCACGGCCGAGGAACTCGGCGGCGGCGAGATGCACGCCCGCGTGTCGGGCGTCTGCGACCACCTGGCCGAGGACGAGGAAGACGCCCTGCGCCGGTGCCGCGCGATCGTGGCCGGACTGAACACGGTCAAGCGCGTCGAGCTCGATCTGGCGCCTCCCGAAGAGCCCCTCTATCCGGCCGAGGAGATCTACGGGATCCTGCCGTCCGATCTGCGCCACCCGTTCGACGTGCGCGAGGTGCTCGCGCGCCTGGTGGACGGCAGCCGCTTCCGCGAATTCAAGGAGAACTACGGCTCCACGCTGGTCTGCGGATTCGCCCGCTGGTGGGGATACCCCGTGGGGATCCTGGCCAATAACGGCGTCCTCTTCAGCGAGAGCGCTCTCAAGGGGACCCACTTCATCGAGCTGTGCGACCAGCGGCGGATTCCTCTCCTCTTCTTCCAGAACATCACGGGATTCATGGTCGGAAAGCGCTACGAGCAGGGGGGAATCGCCAAGGACGGCGCCAAGATGGTGCAGGCCGTCGCCACGGCGGGCGTTCCCAAGATCACGGTCATCATCGGCGCCTCGCACGGGGCGGGCAATTACGCCATGTGCGGCCGGGCGTACGGCCCGCGGTTTCTCTTCACCTGGCCGAACTCGCGCGTCTCCGTCATGGGCGCCGAGCAGGCTGCCCGCGTGCTCGTGCAGGTCAAGCGCGACCAGTTCGCCCGGGAGGGAAAGACGCTCTCCGAAGACGAAGCCCGCGCGATCGCCGATCCGGTGCTGGCCCAGTACGAGCGCGAAGGGGATCCGTACTACGGGACGGCGCGGCTGTGGGACGACGGCCTTCTGGATCCCGCCGAGACCCGCCGCGCGGTGGCGCTGGCGCTTTCCGCCTGTCTGAACGCTCCGGTGGAGCCGGGGCGGGCCCCCGTGTTCCGGATGTGACGATGAAGACGGTCGCCGTCGAGATTCGGGATTCCGTGGCGCGCCTGACGCTGCGCCGCCCGGACGCCCGCAACGCCCTGGACGAGGTCATGATCGCGGAGCTGGCCCGAGCGTTCGGGGAGCTTCCTTCCTCCATCCGCGCCGTGGTGCTTTCGGGGGAGGGGCCGGCCTTCTGCGCGGGGGCGGACGCCGCGTGGATGAAAAAGAGCCGGTCGTACACGGAGGAGGAGAACGTCCGCGACGCCTCGACCCTGGCCGCGATGCTGCGCGCGGTGGACGAGTGCCCGTGTCCCGTTGTCGCCCGCGTGCACGGAGCCGCCCTGGGGGGCGGAAGCGGCCTCGTCGCCGCCTGCGATGTGGCGGTGGCCGCCGAGGGGACGGTTTTCGGATTCACGGAGGTTCGGTTGGGGCTCATCCCGGCGGTCATCTCCACGTTCGTTCTTCCCAAGATCGGACTGAGCGCGGCGCGGCGGTATTTCCTGACCGGCGAGCGTTTCGGGGCGCGCGAGGCCCGTGAGATGGGGCTCGTCCATGAGGTGGCCGATCCGGCCGCGCTGGACGCCCGCGTGGACGCGCTGGTCGCCGAGATCCTTCAGGCGGGTCCGGAGGCGGTGGCCGCCGCCAAGCGCCTTCTCCGGGAGGCGCCCGCGCTCCCGCGCGACCGGGCGATCGAGCATACGGTGCGGCTCATCGCCCGGCTGCGGGCGGGGGCGGAGGCGCAGGAGGGGCTGACGGCGTTCCTGGAGAAGCGCAAGCCCCGCTGGGTATGAAGGTTCTCGTCGCCAACCGGGGGGAGATCGCCTGCCGCGTGCTGCGCGCGCTGCGGGAGATGGGATTGCCCTCCGTGGCGGTCGTGGCGGCCGGCGAGGAGGACGAGCCGCACGCGGATCTGGCGTCCGAGATCGTGATGGTGCCGGGGCCGGAGGCGTATCTGGATCCGGCGGCGATGGTGGCGGCGGCGCGGCGTTCGGGCGCGCAGGCCGTGCATCCCGGCTACGGGTTTCTGTCCCAGAGCGCCGCCTTCGCGCGCGCCTGCCGCGACGCGGGGATCGTGTTCATCGGGCCGCCGCCGGAGGCGATGGCCGCGCTCGGGGACAAGCGCGCGGCGCGCCGGACGGCCGAGGGGCTCGGGATTCCGGTGCTTCCCGGCGCGCGGGAGGTGGACGCGCCGGCGGCGGCCGAGCAGGCGGCCGCGCGGGTGGGGTATCCGGTGCTCCTCAAGGCGGCCGGCGGAGGGGGCGGGCGCGGCATGCGGCGCGTGGAGCGCGCGGACGAGATGCCCGAGGCCTTCGAGTCCGCCCGGCGCGAGGCGGCCGCGGCCTTCGGAGACGACCGGCTGCTTCTGGAAAAATACCTGAGTCCCGCGCGGCACGTGGAAGTCCAGATCCTGGCCGACGGGCGCGAGGCGGTGGCCGTGGGGGAGCGCGAATGCAGCCTCCAGCGGCGCTATCAGAAGGTGATCGAAGAAGCTCCCTGCGCGGCGCTTTCCGAGCGGGCGCGGCAGGAGATGTTCGAGGCGGCCGTGAAGCTCGCCCGCGCCGTGGGATACCGGAGCGCCGGAACGGTGGAGTTCCTGGTGGGATCCGACGGCCGGGCGTGGTTTCTGGAGGTGAATACCCGCCTGCAGGTCGAGCATCCGGTGACCGAGCTCGTGACCGGAATCGACCTGGTCCGGGCGCAGATCGAGCTGGCTCAGGGAGCGCGGCTGCCGTCCCCCGCCGCTCCGCGCGGGCACGCCATCGAGGCGCGCCTGAACGCGGAAGATCCGTACCGCGGCTTTCTGCCGCAGACCGGAAAGATCCTCGGGCTTCATTTTCCGCATCGCCCCGGCCTGCGGGTGGACGCGGGCATCCGGGAAGGGAGCCGCGTGGGGACGCGATACGATCCCCTTCTGGCCAAGCTCGTCGCGTGGGGAAAGGATCGGGAGACGGCGCGGCGGCGGCTCATCGAGGCGCTGCGGGAGACCGTGCTTCTGGGGGTGGTCACGAACCTGTCGTTTCTCCTCTCGGTGCTCGAAAGCGACGTGTTCGTCCGCGGGGAGACCTTTACCACGACGCTCGAGGCGGCCGCATGGCCCGAGCCGCCGGTGCCGCCAGAGGCGGCGGAGGCGGCGCGGCGGGTACTGGCGGCGCCGTCGGGGGAAGCCGGCGGAGGGCCGAGCGACCTGCACTCGCCGTGGGCGACGATGGGGCCTTTCCGGGTGGGATCGTGAACTGGATCGTTTTCGAGCATGAGGGGCGCCGGGTCCGTCTGGCGGTGGCGCGGTCGGGTCCGGGCGTGTGGGTCGGCTGGCCCGGCGGGGCGCGCTATTTCGGGCCGGAGGGGCGCGAGGCCGTCGGAAGCGCCGGGGCGCGGGGCAACGAGGTGCGCGCCCCCATGACGGGCAAGGTGATTCGGGTGGCGGCCGCGCCGGGGCGGAAGGTCGCCGCGGGCGAGGTGCTCGTCGTTCTGGAGGCCATGAAGATGGAGTACCGCCTGGTCGCGCCGAGGGATGGGACCGTGGAGTCCGTCCGTTGCAGGGAAGGGGAGCTGGTGGATCTAGGGGCGACCCTGGTGACCTTGGGGGCCGCGCCGGAAGGAACGTCGTGATCCGCATCGTGGAGGTCGGGCCGCGCGACGGGCTGCAGAACGAAGCCGCCGCGATTCCCACGGACGTCAAGGTGGCGTTCGTGAACGCGCTTTCGCAGGCGGGCCTTCCCGAGATCGAAGCGGGGGCGTTCGTCTCTCCGAAGTGGGTGCCGCAGCTGGCGGATTCGGAGGACGTCTTCCGGCGGATCGCGCGTCGCCCGGGCGTGGTCTACTCGGCGCTCGTTCCGAACCTCCAGGGCTACGAGCGCGCGCGGGCCTGCCGGGCGGACAAGGTGGCGGTCTTCACGGCGGCGAGCGAGACGTTCAACCGAAGGAACGTCAACGCCTCGATCGAAGAGTCTCTGGAGCGCTTCCGGCCGGTCCTGGCGGAGGCGCGGCGGGACGGGGTTCCCGTGCGCGGCTACATTTCGACGGCCTTCTGGTGTCCCTACGAAGGGAAGGTGAAGCCGGAGAAGACGCTCGAGGTGGCGCTTCGCCTGAAGGATCTCGGGGTGGCGGAGCTTTCGATCGGCGACACCATCGGCAAAGCTTCGCCCCCGGAGGTGGCGGAGCTTCTGGGGCTTTTGGCCGGGCGGGTGCCGGTGGAGATGCTGGCCGTGCATTTCCACGACACCTACGGGCGGGCGGTGGCCAACGTGCTTGAGGCGCGGCGGCGGGGCGTGCGGACGTTCGACGCGAGCACGGGGGGGCTGGGCGGTTGCCCGTACGCCCCGGGGGCCTCGGGCAACGTGGCGACCGAGGCGGTGGTGCGCGCCCTGCGGGCCGCGGGGGACGAGGTGGGGGTGGACCTGGAGGCGCTGGCGCGGGCGCGGGCCGTCATCGCGCCGGCGGTCGGCCGGGCGCTCGCGGAGTGATGGAGCGTCGGGGACACATCGGATATAGTGCGGGACCTACGATCGCAGGGAGGACACGATGGGACTGGGGCGCTACTTTCTCCACAATCTTCTCGATTCCGGCCGGTTCAGCAGGATCGACCAGGAGATGGACGACCGCAAGGCCTACGAGGACTTCAAGGGTCCGAAGGCGTCCGATCCGATGACCCAGCTGGAGTTCGAGATCGGGTACGTCTCTCTCGTCTGCCGGACGCTCGTCGAGATGCTTCTGGCCAAGAAGATCTGCACGAAGGCGGAGCTCGAGGACCTGATGGACCGGATCGATCAGATGGATGGAGCCCGGGCCGGCGCCTTCGATCCGCGGAATTTCGGGATCGGGTAAAGGGGCGCGGCGGAACGATCCGCGCCCGCCGGTCGTTGAATAGGGAGGCTGAGGGGATCACCCGCGTCGTCCTTTGAAGGAGGTGGAGCGTGGATCTGGCGGGAGCGATTCTGGCGGGTCTTCTGGCGCAGGCCGCCCCGGAGGCGGGGGACGCGTATTTTCCGCTGGCCGAAGGGAACCGGTGGGTCTACCGGAACGACTACGACGAAGAGACGGAGATGATCCACGAGGTGACGGGGGCCGAGGAGGTCGGCGCGGTCCGGTGCCTGGTCCTCGAATACCGCACCCATCTGGAGGCGGAGAAGCGCACGCGGGTTCTGCGCAAGGAGTGGCTGGAGGTGACTCCGGAGGGGGTGCGGATCCACAAGGTGGTCCGGGGGTTGAGCACGTATCCGGTCGAAGAACCCTTCTTCAAGCTCAAGCGCGAGCTTCGGTCCGGCGACGCCTGGGGGGGCTCCACGCGGGGCTCGGAGCTTGCGCCCCGGTATCGGTTCTCGGTGGAAGGGGAGGAGGACGTGCAGGTTCCCGCCGGGACGTACAAGGCGGTGCGGGTGCGGGTGGCGATCGAATCGGGGGAGCGCCACGCCGCGGAAGGGCACGAGTGGTACGCGAAAGGCGTGGGGCTGGTTCGGAGCCGGATGACGATCCGGGCCCGCGGCGAGGAGGTCACGATCGGCGCAGAGCTCAAGGAGTTCCGCAAGGGGCCGGCGAAGTGATTCGGGGCCCTGGGATCGCCCGCGGACAGCCGATATAATTCCCGTAGAATGACACGGGTCGGCCTGGAGCTGGCCCGGGGGATCGCGTTCGCGGCGGCCTTCCTGGCGCCCGCGCGCCTGTGGGATCCGCCGCCTTCTCCGCTGGAACGGGCGCTTTTCCTCGTCCGCACGCAGGACTTCACGCCGCTTTTCGAATCCGTCTGCCGCCGGATCGAGACGCCCTTTTCGCCCGAACGGGAGGAGCGCTTTCTGGACGAGCTTTTCGGCCTGGCGGGCAAATGGAAGGCGCTGACGCGCAGCCGCGCGTCCTACGAGCGGCACGTCCGGAACGTTTTCGAGCGGCATCTCTTCGGTCCGGAGGAATTCGACCGGCTGATCGAGGGCGTGCGGGGCGACGCGAGGCGGGCCTTCGAGGCGGCGGAGAACCGGCTTCTCGTGGCGCTTTACGAGGACGTGCGGGCGGCGCGGCCGGAGCTGCGTTTCGAGCGGTTCCGGGACGATTACGCGCGCCTCGCGGCGCGCCTGCTGCCTTCGATCCTGGGGGACGCCGGGTTCAACGTCGTGTCGTGGGTGGGAAGCGAAGCGGCCGCGGCGGGGGCCACGGCGGCCCTGGGGGCGGCGGGAATTCTGGGGGGCGCGGCGGCGGCGGGGTCGGCGAGCGGCGTGTGGACGCTCGGGGTGGGGCTTGTGGTGAGCGTGGGGGCGGGACTGGCCGTGGACGCGTGGATCGGGGGCATCTGGGAGGACGCGGCGCGGGCCGAGCTTCGGGCGCACGTGGCGGAGCTGCGCAACCGGCTGGCCGAGGAGGTGACGCGCGCGGTGGGGGAGGCGGTGGCGTGTTTCGTTCGTCTTCAGGAGTGCGCCGTGAGGGAGCTTTACGGGAGGATCGCCGATGGGCGCATGGCTGATCGCGATTAGCCTGGCTTGGGCGCCTGCGTCGCAGGCGGCGCGCCGGCTCGTGCAGGAGCTGGCCGAGGCGTTCGGCCGGGAGGCCGTGGAGCGGGTGGAGTCCCGGATCGTGCGTCTCGTGGAGGCGCACGGGGACGAGGCGGCGGCGGCGCTGCGGCGGGCGGGTCCGGCGGCGGTGCCCGTGCTGGAGGCGCACGGGGCGACGGCGGCGCGTCTGGTGGCCCGCTGGGGGGACGAGGGGATGCGGCTCCTGGCGGCCGAGGGCGAGACGGCGATCCGGGCGGTGGGGCGGTGGGGGGATCGGGCGGCGGAATTCATGATCCGCCATCCCGGCGTGGGGAAGGATCTGCTGGAGCATTTCGGCGAACAGGCCCTTCGGGCCAACGTGTCGACGGAAGGAGCGATTCTTCTGGGGCGGCTTGCGGGTCCGATCCAGGCGTCGGGCCGGGCGGAGGAGATCTTCGGCGTGGTCGAGCGTTTCGGGGACCGGGCGTGTCAGTTTCTCTGGAGGAACAAGGGGACGGTCTTCACGGGGGCGCTGCTGGCGGCGTTCCTGGCGGATCCGAAGCCGTACCTCGACGGCGTCAGGAATCTCGTGGTGGAGCCGGCGGCGGAGGCGGCGCGGGAGGCGGTTCGGGGGACGAACTGGACGGTGGTGTTTCTGGCGATCGTGGGGGCGGGGGCGCTCGCCTTCGGGGTGCCGCGGTGGCTTCGGCGGCGCAAGGCGCGGGGAGCCGCGCTTGACTCCCCCGGAGGGGGGGCCTAGAATGTCGGGGCGCACGTCCTGGCCTGACGGGGCTGTAGCTCAGATGGGAGAGCGCCTGAATGGCATTCAGGAGGTCGAGGGTTCGAATCCCTTCAGCTCCACCAGGCCGGGACGCGCGGCGCCATTCTCCTCCCGCCCGATTCCGCCGGTCCGTTCTTGACGCCGTCCGTCCCTCCCGGTTAGCCTGAATTCGGCGTTCTTCGGAGGCTTTCGGATGCTCGGCGCGATCCTGTTTTGGGCGCTGGCGGGCGCCGCGGCGGACCAGGACGGCGCGGCGGACGAGAAGGAGCTTCGGCGCCGGATCGAGCAGCTCGGGGCGGATTTTCTCGAGGAGCGCCAGGCGGCGCGGGAGGCGCTGGAGAAGTTCGGCGCCCGGGCGGAAGGAGCGTTGCTCGAGGCGCTCCGGAGTCCCGACCATCGCGTTCGCGGCGTCGCGCTGGAGCTTCTCACGCTTCTTAAGTCCGCGCGGGCGCTGGACGCGGCGCGGGCGATGTTCGAGTCCGACGAGGACGCGGGCGTCCGGGACGCGGCCTTTCGACTCCTGCGGGCGCTGGGGCCCCGGGCCGAGGAGGCGCTGATCGCCGCCCTGCGCAGTCCGCGCCCCGAGCATCGCGCGGGGGCCCTTCAGTCGCTCACCGAGTTCAAGAGCGCGCGGGCGGCCAGGGACGTGGCCGACCTTCACGACCGCGAGGAGGACCCGGAGGTCAAAGCCCTGGCCTTGCGGTGTCTGCAGTCGCTGGGTCCGCCGGCCGAGCCTTTTCTTCTGAAGTATCTGGGTTCGCCCGACGCGGCCCTCCGGCGCGAGGCGCTCGAGGGGCTGCGATCGTCCTCGAGCCCCGAGGCTCTCGAGGCGGCGGGGAAGCTCTTCGCGCGGGAGACGGAGGTGCCGGTTCTCAACGCGGCGTTCGATTTCCTGCGGCAGGCGGGCCCGCGGGCGGCGCCTTTCTTCGTCGAGGCGCTCCGCAGTCCCCAGGAGCACGCCCGGGCGCGGGCGATCGAGGGGCTCAAGGCGCTTCGCCACGAGGCGGCGATCGGGCCGGTGGGGGAGGTCCTGCGGAAGGACGGTTCGGAGGCCGTCCGCGCGGCGGCGGCGGATTTTCTGAAAGGCATGGGCCTGAAGGCGGAGGAGCCGCTTGTCGAGGCGCTCTCCGCGGAGGACCGGCGGGTGCGCCTCCTGGCGCTCGAGGCGCTGGGCGAGATCCGGAGCGAGAAGCCGCTGGAGGCGGTGCGCCGGCTGTATCGCGAGGATCCGGACCGGGAGGTGCATCGGGCGGCCTTCGAGTATCTGCGGCGGTTGGGCCGGCGCGCGGAGAAGGATCTGCTCGCGGCGCTTTCGGACGAGGACAAGGAGATCCGGCGGCGGGCGATTCTGGCGCTCGGCGAGGCGGGGTCGGAGGAGGCGATTGCGCCCCTGGTGGGATTTCTCGTGCAGCGGCACGATGCGGAGATCAAAGGAGCGGCGCGGGACGCGCTCGTGCGGATCGGGCCGAAGGCGCTGGAAGCGGTGCGGCGGGCGGCCGCGGCGGGCGAAGTGGACAAGGAGATCGCCGGGGAAATGGAGGCGCTCCGCGTCCAGGAGGAGGTCGAGGGGGCGCTGGACCGGTGGGTGACGGACTTCGGGCAGAGCGGGACGTTCGAAGGACAGTTCCGCGACCTCGAGGCGCTGGGGCGGGAGAAGGCGCTGCCGGTGCTCCGGCGGATGGCGCGGGAGACGGGCTTCGCCTGGCGCCTGGCGGACCGGCGCCCGCGGAATTACGCGTACGAGCTTCGGATGCGCGAGCTGGCGATCCTGGCCCTGGGAGCGCTGGGAGATCGCGAGTCGGTCGGAGTCCTCAAGGAGGCGCTGCGGGAGGCGGGACCGGCCGGGACGGAGGGAGGATTCCGGGAGGAGCTGCTGGTGGCGCTTCATCGGCTGGGGGAGAAGGAGCCGCTGGAGGAATTCGTGGAGCGGACGCGCCGGGAAGCGCAGGAAGCCCTCCGCGGCGACGCCAAGGAGCAGGGGTGCACGCTTCTTTTCTCGGTAGGGCTGGTGCTCAACCGCGTCGGGCGGAAGGACGAGGCGCGCGAGGCGTACCGGGCGATCGTGAAGGCGGTGGACGAGCATGGGATCGCGGACGCGGGGGTTCTTCCCACGGCGGCCTACAACCTGGCCTGTCTGGAGGCGCAGGCGGGGCGCAAGAGGGAGGCGGTCGAGTGGCTCGAAAAAGCCGTCCGCGCGGGGTTCAAGGATCGCCAATGGATCCGGATGGACCGGGATCTCGATCCCATCCGGGACGAGGAGCGTTACCGCGCGCTTCTGGCCGACGAGGCGCTCTTCCGCGTCGAGGACCGCAACTGACGCGGACGGCTCACCCGTCCTTGCGGGACCAGTCGTAGGGGACGGAGGGATCGTTCCAGGAGAGCGTTGAGCCGCCGGGGGCCGACGGGTCGAACGCCTCGGACGCCGCGTGGAGAAGGAGGCATTCCTCGTCTCCGGCGCCTTTGAGACCGTGGAGCACGTCGGGAGGCACCGCGACGACCCGCGGCTGGCGGGGGCCCAGGAAGAGCTCGTTGATCGCGCCGCGGGTCGGGGATCCTTCGCGGTCGTCGTAGAGGACGAGCTTGGCCAGGCCGCGGACGCCGGCGAAATATTCCCACCGCGTGGGGTGCCGCCGCCACGCCCGGACCGCGCCGGGGTAGACGGTCACGACCGAGAGATGTTCGATCCTTCGCGGGGCGACGTCGCCGGAGCGGAGAATCGGGGCCCAGAATCCCCGTTCGTCGGGGAGCATCTCGAATTCGCGGACGGCGACGCCGTGAATGGTCTTCGGCATGACGGGATGATAAGCCTTCCCCGGCGGGAAGCAAGTCTCTTCGCGCCGGTTACGGCCGGACCGCCCGCGGTTCGATCGCTTCGCGGCGGGTGCGCTCGTGGGCCACGACGCGCTCGACGATTTCCTCGATGCCCAGGGTGGGACGGTAGCCGACGAGCGTTCGGATGCGGGAGAGGTCGGGGACGCGGCGGCGCATGTCTTCGAAGCCGGCCTCATAGGCGCGGTCGTAGGGGACGTATTCGATCGCGGCGGCGGGGTTGGCGCGGTCGCGGACGAGGCGGGCCAGCTCCTCGATCGTGATTTCCCGGTCGCTGCCCACGTTGAAGACCTGTCCGTACGCGCGGGGTTCGGCCAGAAGGGCCAGGACGGCGCGGACCACGTCTCCGACCCAGCAGAAGCAGCGGCTCTGGCGGCCGTCTCCGAAGACGGTGAGGGGGCCTCCGGAGAGCGCCTGCTGGACGAATCGGGGCAGGACCATGCCGTAGCGGCCGGTCTGGCGGGGTCCCACGGTGTTGAAGAGGCGCACGACGATCGTGGGGAGGCGGCGCTCCTTGAAATAGGACAGCGCCAGGAATTCGTCCACGAGCTTGGAGGCGGCGTAGGCCCATCGACCTTTGGAGCTCGGGCCCAGGACGCAGTCGTCGTCTTCCGAGAAGGGGACCTTGGAGGACTTGCCGTAGACTTCGCTCGTCGAGGCCAGAAGGACGGGCTTCCGCTTTTTGGCGGCGTTCGACAGGACGATTTCGGTGCCGCGGATGTTCGTTTCGACCGTTCGGACGGGGCTTTCGACGATCTGGAAGACGCCGACCGAGGCGGCCAGGTGGACGACGACGTCCGCCCGGTCGATGAGTTCGGCCACGAGAGGCGCGTTGAAGATCGTGTCGACGGCCAGGTGGAAGCGGGGATGGGAGCGGAAGCCGGCCAAGTTTTCGACGGAGCCGGTGGAAAGATCGTCGAGAACCAGGACGTGGTGGCCCTGTTCGAGGAGGGCCTCGGCGAGGTGGGAGCCGATGAATCCGGCGCCTCCCGTGATGAAGTAGTGCATGGTTGAGGGCGGTCCCGGGGGGATTATACCCCGTTTCCGGCCGGCCGGAGGGCTAGACCGGCACCGGCTTGCGGGCGCCGAGGCCGGAGTAGTTCGGGTGGTAGTCCTGGATGGCGCGGACCTCCAGTTTGCGCCGGAGGACGGCCTCGATGCCCTGGACGGCCGCCTGGGCGCCCGCGATGGAGGTCACCACGTGGATGCCGTGGGAGACGGCGAACGCCCGGATGCGGCCTTCGTCGGTCTTGGCGCCCTTGCCGGAAGGCGTGTTGATGATGAGGTCGATCTCCTTGTTGATGATGAGGTCGATGGCGTTGGGACGCCCTTCGGCGATCTTATGGATGGGGCGCACGCGGATGCCGTTTCGCTCGAGGACCTTGGCGGTTCCGCCCGTGGCGATCAGGTTGAATCCGAGGTCCTCGAGCCGCTTGGCGATGTAGACGACGTCGCGCTTGTCGGAATCCTTGACGGAGACGAAGATGTTGCCGCGGGTGGGCAGGTGGTGTCCGGCGGCGATTTCGGCCTTGGCGTAGGCCCGGCCGAAGTCGACGTCGATGCCCATGACCTCTCCGGTGGATTTCATTTCCGGGCCCAGAATGATGTCGACTCCGGGGAACTTCCGGAAGGGAAAGACGGATTCCTTGACGGAGAAGTGCTTGGGTTCGATTTCCCGGCGCAGTCCGAAATCCCGGAGGCGCTGGCCGACCATGATGCGGGCGGCGACCTTGGCCAGGGGGACGCCGATGGCCTTGGAGACGAAGGGCACGGTGCGGGAGGCGCGGGGGTTGACCTCGAGGACGTAGACGGTGGAGCCCTTGACGGCGAACTGGACGTTCATGAGGCCGCGGACCTCGAGTTCCCGGGCGAGCGCCACGGTGTTGCGCCGGATCGTGTCGAGCTGGGCGTCCGAAAGCGAGAAGGAGGGGATGGACATGGCGCTGTCACCGGAATGGACCCCGGCCATTTCGATATGCTCCATGATGCCGCCGATGAAGACCTCCTCGCCGTCGGCCACGGCGTCGACGTCCACCTCGATGGCGTCCTCGATGAACTTGTCGACCAGGACGGGGTGGTCGGGGTTGACGTCGGTGGCTTCCTTGATGAATTTTTCGAGCATCTCCTCGTCGTAACAGATCGCCATGGCGCGTCCGCCCAGGACGTAGCTCGGGCGCACGAGGACGGGATAGCCGAGCTGGGCGGCGATCCGCTTGGCCTCGTCGAAGGTGAAGGCGGTTCCGGAGGGAGGCTGCGTGAGGCCCAGCTTGTCGACGACCTCGGCGAACCGTTTGCGGTCCTCGGCGCGGTCGATGGAATCCATGGAGGTCCCCAGGATGCGGACGCCGGCCTGGGCGAGAGGGCGCGCGAGGTTGAGCGGGGTCTGGCCGCCGAGCTGGACGATGACCCCTTCGGGTTTCATGAGATCCCAGATGTTGAGGACGTCCTCCTCCGTAAGGGGCTCGAAAAAGAGCTGGTCGCTGATGTCGTAGTCCGTGGAGACCGTCTCGGGGTTGGAATTGACCATGATGACTTCGTATCCGAGTTCGCGCAGGGCGAAGGAGGCGTGGACGCAGCAGTAGTCGAACTCGATGCCCTGGCCGATGCGGTTGGGCCCGCCGCCCAGGATCATGACCTTGCGCCGGGGGCTCAGGCGGTGTTCGCTCTCGTTCTCGTAGGTCGAGTAGTAGTAAGGGGTCTGCGCTTCGAATTCGGCGGCGCAGGTGTCCACGAGCTTGTAGGCCGGGACGATGCCGAGTTTCTTGCGGCGCTCCCGGATCTCCCGGGCGGACGTTCCGAGCATCATGGCGAGCTGGGCGTCGGAGAACCCCATGCGTTTGGCCTCGCGGAGGTTTGCGGGCGAGGGATCGCGGCGGACCACGTCCTCGAAGCGGACGATTTCCTCGATCTGGGAGATGAACCAGGGGTCGATCTTGGAAAGTTCCGCGACCTCGGCGGCGGACATTCCGGAACGCAGGGCGTGCCGGACGGCGAACAGCCGCTCCGTGTTGGGGACGATGAGCTTCTCGCGGATCTGCTCCGGAGCCATGGGCCGGTCCTTGCGGTCCCAGCCCAGTCCGGCGCGTCCCTGCTCGAGCGAGCGGATGGACTTCTGGAGCGCCTCCTTGAAGGTGCGGCCGATGGACATCGTCTCGCCCACGGACTTCATCTGGATCGTGAGCGTGGGGTCCGCCTCGGGGAATTTTTCGAAGGCCCAGCGGGGGGTCTTGACGACCACGTAGTCGATCGTGGGTTCGAAGCACGCCGGGGTCTTGCGGGTGATGTCGTTGGGAATCTCGTCGAGGGTGTAGCCCACCGCCAGCTTGGCGGAGATCTTGGCGATCGGGAAGCCGGTCGCCTTGGAGGCCAGGGCGGAGCTGCGGGAAACCCGGGGATTCATCTCGATGACGACCCTACGGCCGGTCTTGGGATCCACGGCGAACTGGATGTTGGATCCGCCGCATTCGACGCCGATTTCGCGGATGATCTTGAAGGCGGCGTCGCGCATGGCCTGATACTCGCGGTCGGTGAGGGTCTGCGCGGGGGCCACCGTGATCGAGTCCCCGGTATGCACGCCCATGGGGTCGAAGTTCTCGATCGAACAGACGATGACGCAGTTGTCCTTGCGGTCCCGCATCACCTCGAGCTCGTATTCCTTCCAGCCGTAGATCGATTCCTCGACGAGGACCTCTCCGATCATGGACTGCTCCAGGCCGAACTGGACGATCCTCTCGAATTCCTCGACGTTGTAGGCGATGCCGCCGCCGGTGCCGCCGAGGGTGAAGCTGGGGCGGATGACGAGGGGCAGGCCGATCTCGGCGAGGATCCGGCGGGCGTCCTCGAGGGAGTAGGCGTAGCCCGAACGGGGGAGATCCAGGCCGATTTTCTCCATCGCCTTCTTGAAGAGCTTGCGGTCCTCGGCCTTCTTGATGGCCTCGACGGTGGCTCCGATCATTTCGACGCCGAAGCGGGCGAGCACTCCCCGGTCGGCGACGGCGACGGCGGTATTGAGGGCGGTCTGGCCGCCGAGGGTGGGCAGAAGGGCGTCCGGGCGCTCCTTTTCGAGGATGCGCTCGACGAACTCCGGCGTGATGGGTTCAATGTAGATCCGATCGGCCATCTCCGGATCGGTCATGATCGTGGCGGGGTTGGAGTTGACCAGGATCACGGTATAGCCTTCTTCGCGCAGGGCTTTGCAGGCCTGCGTGCCGGAGTAGTCGAATTCGCAGGCCTGGCCGATGATGATGGGCCCGGAACCGATGAGCATGATCTTCTTGAGATCGGTCCTTTTAGGCATGGAGTGTCCCCTCGTGGATCGGTCGGCAAGGAGTCATCGGATCGGACGCGTATGCTATCGACGCGCGCAGAGCCCGTCAAGGAAGATGAATCCGTCGCGACGCGATCGCCTTCCGCGGGCGGCTTTTTTACGGCGCCGTATCGTTGACAGCCGGGCGTCCCGTGATATGATTCGTCAGGGTCGGTATTTTCTGGATTCTAGGGAGGGTTCACGCATGAAGAAGGTTGCGGTCGTCCTGATCGCGCTGTTGCTGGTCGTGTCCGTGTCGGGCTGCTTCGGTCCGCGTAAAGTCACGCGCAGCTTCGACGACTGGCTCAATCAGGAGTATCACAACCAGCCGTGGCTCGTGGGCAACGTGATTTCGACCGCTCTGATCGGCATCGCGTTCTGGGTCACGAATTTCGTGGACAGCTTCATCGATCTGTACTACTTCTGGGCCGTGGACGCCTGGCCGTTCGGCTCCGGCACGGGAACGGCCTTCACGCACAAGGCGGTGGTGCCCAAGGCGAAGTAGGCGATCGCGCCCGTTCGAATGCCCGAAGCCCCCGGCGGGCCCGGCTCGCCGGGGGTTTCTTTTTCCGGAAGGAGCTCGGAATGAGACCGGCGGCGGCGCTCCTGGCGGGGCTTCTTCTGGCCGGGTGCATGGGGCCCCAGAAGATGACCCGCAACATGGACGACTGGGCCAACCAGACCTACGTGGACAACCCATGGTTCCTCGGAAACACGCTCTCCTGGGCGTGCCTGCAGGTCGTCTTTGCCGCCACCTGGACGCTCGACCTGGCGATCAACGCCTTCTACTTCTGGACCCGGGACGCCTGGAGGGGGGAGGGGACGATTTACGAGCGCGAACCGGTGGTGCTGCCGCGCCGGAAGTGAAGGGCGGTCAGCGCGCGGCGACCACCCATCTCCAGATCTCTCGCCAGCGGGGCTTCTTGCCGTAGAGGAGGAGTCCCGCGCGGAAAAGCCGGGCGGAGACCGCCAGCGCCCCCGCCGTGGCCAGGAGAAGAATCGCCGCCGAGAGCGCCACGTCCGTCCAGGGCGTCCCGGACGGGTCGATCGTCACGCGGAACATCATCGTGGTCGGAGCCGTGAAGGGGATCAGCGAGAAGATCCGCGCCACGGTCCCTTGCGGCGCCTCGATGAGCGCCAGAAGGATGAACGCGGGGCTCGTTCCGATCAGGGTCCAGACCGCTCCCATCTGCTGGCTCTCGCGGAGGTTCGTGCCCAGGGCCCCGAACCCGAGCATGAGCGATCCGTAGAGGGCGTAGCCGAGGAGGAAGTAGATCAGACAGGCCACGAAGGCGCCGGGCGCGAGCGACACCTGAACCGCCAGCGCCACCGCTCCCACGACGCTTCCCAGAAGAATCAGGCCCGCCCAGACGGCAAGCTGCAGAAGCCCCGCGGCCCCGAGGCCGATGAGCTTTCCCAGCATGAGTTCGCCCGGCGTCACCGACGAGAGCACCATCTCGAGGACCCGGTTCTCCTTTTCCTCGGCCATCCCGAGGAGCAGGTATTGGCTGGAGTTGAAGATGGCCGTGAAGAGGAGGAAGAAGAAAACGTACGCCACGCCGGAGCGCTTCAGCGCCTCCGCTTCGTTTTCGGCCGAGGGATGGCCCGACGTCGGCTCCAGGTAGACCGTCCGCACCTCGAGAGGATCCTTGGCGCGGCGGACGCGGTCCGGATCGGTTCCCGCCAGGACGTTTTCGAGGAGCCAGTCCTTCAGGCGGGGAGGAAGCGGTGGTTGTGCGGCCGTCAGAAGCGTCGGCCGCCGGGTCGTCGCCACGGTGACCGTGCCGGTCTCCAGATAATCCTTCGGGATCAGGACGTAGGCGCCCACTTCCCCCGCGGCCAGGGCGGCGCGCGCGGCCTGTTCGGTGGGGAAGCGGCGGGCGCTGAACGGGGGGTCCGTGGTCAGCCCTCCCCACGCGTCCACCACGCCGAGGGGCAGGTTCCGGATCGCGCGCGTGGATTCTTCGATCGCATGCTTGCCGACGAGGCTCATGCCCGCCAGGATCGCGGCGAAGACGAGCGGCAGGACGAACGTGGCCACGACGAACCACACCCGGCGCACGGTCACCGAGAACTCGCGCGCGGCGACGATGCCGGCCTTCCTCACGGCGAACCCTCTCCTCCCACGACCCGCACGAAGATTTCGTCGAGCGAGGGCCGGGCCCGTTCGAAACGGCCGACGCGCGCCCCGGAGGCCAAAAGATCCGCCAGGAACCGCTCGGGGGAGGCGCCTTCCCGAAGCCAGAGCCGAAAGCCGCGGCCTTCCGGCCGCGCGCGCTCGACGAGCGGATGTCCGTTCGGGGGCGGATCCGCTTCCACGAGCAAAGCGGTGTCCGCGAAGCGGTCCCGGATCTGCTCGACCGCGCCCGACAGGACGCCCCGTCCGCGATGGATGAGGAAGACGTGCCGGCACATCGCCTCGACCTGGTCCATGCGATGGGAGGACAGCACGATGGCCGTCCCGCGACCGGCGTGTTCCCGCAGGAGATCGGTGACGAGGACGCGATTGACGGGATCGAGTCCTTCGAAGGGCTCGTCCAGGACGGCCAGATCGGGTTCGGGCATGAAGACGGCGGCGATCTGAAGCTTCTGCTGCATGCCTTTGGACAGTTCCCGCAGGCGGCGCCGGCGGACGTCCAGCAGGCCCACGCGGTCCAGCGCCGCCTCGGCGCGGCGGGCGGCGGCGGCGCGGGGAAGTCCCTTCAGGCGGCCGAGATACTCGAGGACTTCGGAGACCCGCTGGCGGGGATAGAGTCCGCGCTCCTCGGGGAGGTAGCCCACGCGGTCCTTGAGGGAGGGATCGAGCCGCCGGCCCAGGACGAGGATCTCGCCGGAATCGGGCCGGAGGATGTCCATGATCATTCGGAGGAGGCTGGACTTCCCGGCGCCGTTGGGTCCCAGGAGACCGAAGATTTCCCCGCGTTCCACTTCGAGCGAGACGCGGTCGACGGCCACCTTGCCGTCGTAGGCCTTGACGACCTCGCGGACCTCCAGAACCGGCATGGCGGGCCGTTCTCGGACGGAACCTAGCCCATCTCGCCCCAGCTCTTGACCAGGCGGCCGACCAGACCGTAGGAGCGGGCCTCCTCGGCGGACAGCCAGAAGTCGCGGTCCGAGTCGCGCGTCACCTGCTCGAGGGACTTGCCCGTCTCGGCGGCGACGATTTGATTGTACCGCTCGCGGAGCTTGATGATCTCCTCGGCGCTGATTTCGATATCGCTGGCGGAGCCCTGGACGTAGGTGGACGGCTGGTGAAGGAGGAAGCGCGAATTCGGCGTGGCGAACCGCCGCTCGCGCGGGGCGGCCAGGTAGATCAGGACGGCGGCGCTGGCGCACAGGCCGTTGACCACGGTGCGCACGGGAGGTTTGAAGAACCGGAGCGCGTCGTAGATGGCGAAGCCGCTGTCGGCGCTTCCGCCGGGGGAGTTGATGTAGACGGTGATCGGCGACTTTTCGTCCTCCTGCTGCATCAGGATGAGCTGGCTCTGGACGCGGCGCGCCAGCTTGTCGGTGACCACCTCGGAAACGAGGATGGAACGGGTCTTGAGCATCCTCTTGAGGAGGCTTCCCTCGGAGGGCTCTTTGCCGTCGTCGTCTTCGGCGAGCCTGGGATCCAGATCCATGAGATTCTCCTTCGAGTCGAGATGGTGGGCGTGGGCAGACTCGAACTGCCGACCTTTCGCTTATCAAGCGAATGCTCTAACCAACTGAGCTACACGCCCGATTGTTTCAAAGAGCGAGCGCCGGGGCGCCCGGGGCTGAGATGGTGGACCCGACCGGAGTCGAACCGGCAGCCTCCTGGTTGCAAACCAGGCGTTCTCCCATTGAACTACGGGCCCCCTTGGAATCGGCGGCGGAAGGTGGCCTCCGGCGCCGCTCGCGGGGGGGGCCGCGACGGCTGCCGCCCGCCCTCTCGGGGGATGGACCGCCTTCGAGCGCCGGGGCGACGCGCTTATATATAATCGGCCCCGGTCGCAGGGTCAACGCTTTCTTTCCGCAGGGCCGCGGCGCTATCGACGGGACTTGAAGGGGTCCACTTCGGGCAGGCGGGCGCCGTTGCCGACGACGATTCTCTGGAAGCGGTAGTGCCGCAGGGTCGGCGAGAGGTACTCGCACTTGGTGAGGATCCAGTCTTCGTTGAAGAGGTAGGGCGCCAGGCGGCGGGCCCCGGTGGGATCGGTCTGGTCGATATAAAGGTCCACGACGTCGAAGCGCCGATCCCCTTGGGGGACGGTGGTGGCGGCGGCCGAAGGGCGGGACTTGTCGGCGATCCCTTTCTGGCGCAGCTCGGCGGCCAGGGCGGTTTCCTGAGGGGCCGAGGCGGAAGCGAGGGGCGGGCGTTCGGACTCTTCGGGCGCGCCGCTGCAGGCGGTTCCGGCGGCCAGGGCGGTCGCGAGGATCCAGGTTCTCATGGGCCGGCCCATTATATCTTAAGGACGTTTCCACGGAGCGTTTTTCCGCCTCCGGTGGGGAGGCATTTTCGTATAAAGGACGAAAACGTCGGAGGTCTTCATGGCCAAAGTTCTTTCATTCCTCGCCGCTTTTGTCCTTCTTCTCCAGGCCGACCCGCGGGTCGAGGCGCTTCGGGAGATCACGGAAGAGGGGCTTCGCTCCCATGTGAGCTTTCTGGCGGACGACGCCCTGGAGGGGAGGGCCGCCGGCTTTCCCGGCAACGAAAAGGCGGTGGAGTATCTGGTCAAAGAGGTGACTTCGTACGGCCTGGTTCCGGCGGGGGAGGACGGGCGGTTCACGCAGGAATTCGTGACGGCGGCCGGGCGCCGGGCGAAGAACGTGATCGCGCTTCTGGAAGGCTCGGATCCCGAGCGGCGGGGCGAGTATGTGGCGATCGGCGCGCACCTCGACCATGTGGGACGCAAGGGGCAAGGGGTGGGCGGGCAGGTGGGCGAGACCCGCGAGGGGGACGACATCTGGAACGGCGCCGACGACAACGCGAGCGGCACGTCGGCGGTTCTTGCGGCGGCCAAGGCTTTCTCGCGTCTGCGCGCGCGGCCGAAGCGGTCGGTGCTTTTCTGCTGGTGGAACGCCGAGGAATCGGGGCTGGAAGGGTCGCGCCACTGGGTGCGGCAGCCGACGCGTCCTCTGGAAAAGGTGGTGTACTACCTGAATCTCGACATGGTGGGGCGCAACCCCGGGCGGCCGATGGACCTTGAGGGGGTGAAGAACGCCGAGGGGGACGCGCTGGAGCGGATCCTGACCGAGGCGTGCCGGGCGGAGGATCTGGCGTTCACGAAGTACGACCACTACCACGAGGCGATGTTCCGTTCGGACGGAGCGTCCTTCCTGTGGGCGGGCATTCCGGCGTCGATGTTTTTCACGTCCTGGCATGCCGACTATCATCGCGTGGGCGATCATGCGGACAAGATCGCCTACGGGAATCTCGCCAAGATCGCGCGGGCGGCCTTTCGGGTCGCCTACGACGTGGCGAATCTTCCGGAGGCTTTGCGGATCAACGTGGACACGCCGCTGCGGGGGCGGCCGCTTCGGATCCGGGCGGAGGACGCGCGGGTGGGCCAGGCCGGAGCGTGCCGGGTGACGGAGGTGGCGGAGGACAGCGCGCTGGGTCGGGCGGGGCTTCGGCCGGGGGACTTGGTGGTGGGGTTTCGGGGCCAGCCGCTTCCGGCGTCGCGTCCGGTGGCGGAACTCTGGCGGCGGATTCAGGCGGCGCCGGCGGATCGGGAGCTGGAACTCGAGGTGGTGCGGGGCGGGGAACGGCAGACGCTCAAGGTCGTCTGGCCCGCGCGGTAGGGAAGGGCGCGGGGAATAAAAAAAGACGGCAAGAGGGGTTTCGGCGCGCGTGGTTGGGCGCACGGCGCTTCCACCGGCGGAGATATCGGGACCCTTTTCTCTTCGCAGTTCCACGGATCGCTTCATCCCGAAGGATGGGCGTCCATGAAACGTGTCGTAGAGCCTGGGTGGAATCTCCCTTCGTCGAATCATCCCTTTCGGGATGGGTCCTTAGAAAGGAGGTGATCCAGCCGCAGATTCCCCTACGGCTACCTTGTTACGACTTAGCCCTCCTCACACGTTTTACCCTGGGCCGCGTCCTCCCTTGCGGGTTGGACAACGGACTTTAGGTACCCCGTGCTTGGGTGGCTTGACGGGCGGTGTGTACAAGGCTCGGGAACATATTCACCGCGGCGTGGCTGATCCGCGATTACTAGCGATTCCGGCTTCACGGAGGCGAATTGCAGCCTCCGATCCGAACTGAGGCCGGCTTTTTGGGATTGGCTCCCCCTCGCGGGTTGGCGACCCTTTATACCGGCCATTGTAGCACGTGTGTTGCCCCGGACATAAGGGCCATGATGACTTGACGTCATCCCCACCTTCCTCCCACTCGACGCGGGCAGTCCCACTAGAGTGCCTCCTTTCGGAGTCGCAACTAGTGGCAGGGGTTTCGCTCGTTACGGGACTTAACCCAACATCTCACGACACGAGCTGACGACAGCCATGCAACACCTGATGAGGGCTCCCCTTTCGGGGTCGTCACCGTTTCCGGCTCCTACCACCCCCACTTCAAGCCCGGGTAAGGTTCTTCGCGTTGCATCGAATTGAACCACATGCTCCACCGCTTGTGCGAGCCCCCGTCAATTCCTTTGAGTTTTAACCTTGCGGCCGTACTCCCCAGGCGGGACACTTAACGCGTTAGCTGCAGCAGAGAAAGGCAAGCCCTCCTCCACTCAGTGTCCATCGTTTACGGCTAGGACTACCAGGGTATCTAATCCTGTTTGCTCCCCTAGCTTTCGCACCTCAGCGTCAGGAGCGCACCAGTGACTCGCTTTCGCCTCCGGCGTTCCTCCTGATATCTACGCATTTCACCGCTTCACCAGGAGTTCCAGTCACCTCTCACGCCCTCAAGCCCGGTATTTTCAGCCGCCGTTCCGCCGGTAAGCGACGGGATTCCACGACTGATTTGCCGGGCCGCCTACGTGCCCTTTACGCCCAGTGAATCCGAACAACGTTCGCGCTCTCCGTATTACCGCAGCTGCTGGCACGGAGTTAGCCGGCGCTTCTTCCGGAGGTTAAGTCAGGGTTCCTCCCTCCTGAAAGGGGTTTACAACCCGAAGGCCTTCATCCCCCACGCGGCGTCGCTGCGTCAGGCTTTCGCCCATTGCGCAAGATTCCCTACTGCTGCCACCCGTAGGTGTCGGGACCGTGTCTCAGTTCCCGTGTGGCCGTTCAACCTCTCAGTCCGGCTACCCGTCATCGCCTTGGTGGGCCGTTACCCCGCCAACTAGCTGATAGGCCATGGACCGCTCCTTGGGCGCCTCTCGGCTTTGAGCGGAAAGCGATGCCGCTCCCCGCCATCATGCGGTATTAGCCCACCTTTCGGTGGGTTATCCCCCACCCGAGGGTACGTTGTCCATGTATTACTCACCCTTCCGCCGCTGTACTCCCGGAGTTGCCCCCGGTTTCTCGCGCGACTTGCATGTATTAGGCACGCCGCCAACGTTCGTTCTGAGCCAGGATCAAACTCTTCAATCAGATTTCTGATCGAAGGGATTTGATCTTGGTGAAGAAGCTCCAGGTTATTCGGAGCCTGGTTAAAACCCAGAAGGATCGACCTTTCGGTCTCTCCCAAGGGTCCCCATCTCCTCCCGCCTCCGCGAAAGCTCACGCAGGCAAGCCTGCCTTCGCTTTCCGAGAACGGTCACCTCTTGCCGTCTTGATACGGACAAGATCGAGATGGGTCAGTTGGCTCTGACCCGATTTTCAAAGATCCGCTCTCCCGGCCGCCGCCGCTTCCCTTCAGGGGAGCGACAGCATCTCATCCTTGCGCGTGCGGGTTGTCGCCCCCACCCCTCAAGGAATGAGTACGGCACTCGAGAGAGCTGCTTACGACGCTCGTCATTATAGAGACGCGCTCCGGCGTGTCAAGCGCTTTTCGAGAAATTTTCCGAGCCCGTTTCACGGCTTTTTTCGCAGCCGGATCGGTCCGACCCCCGCCGCCTGGCCCCGCTCCACCACCACCTGAGGACGGTCCAGCGCTTCGTACCCTTCCGCCTGCACTTCCACCGCGTACGCCCCCGGCGCCACGTCCTGAAGCGTGAACTCTTTCCTCCCCGCGAAGGACTTCGTCTGCACCCGCACCTCGCGCCCCAGCTCCGCGTCGTACTTCGAAAGACACACCGCGAACCACGCGGGCGCCGGCTCCGCTTCCACGCGCCCGGTCAGGCTTCCCGCCCGGGGCAGACGCACTTCCAGGTTCGCCGTGTTCGGCGCGACGCCCCGCCAGTAAACCGTCCCGTACCCCGGCGCGGCCGCCGAGCCGCTGATCGGCGCGTTTCCCAGACCGTAAAGCGCGAACCGCCCTTCGGCGTCCGTGCGCGCCATGCCGCCCCCCTCGTTGGCCGCCATCACCAGCGCCCCCGCCACCGGCGCGCCCGCCTCATCCACCACCCGCCCCGCCAGAAACGTTCCCTCCTCCAGCGCCACATTGACTTCTTTGGCGTCTCCCGGACCCGCCCAGACCAGCCCCATCCGGTCCTGCGGCCGGAACCGCTCGTGCCGGAACCGCGCGCCGAACTCGCCCGCCGGCACCGCTTCCAGCATGTATCGCCCCGCCCGATCCGTCCACGCCCGAAGCTCGGGCACCACCGGAAGCTGCGTCGTCCCGTCCAAAAGCTGCACCGTGGCTCCCGCCAACGGGTTCCCCGCCGTGTCCGTCACGACCCCATACAGCCGCCCCCCCTCGCGGAGCTCCAGGATCGCCTCCGTCGCGCGACCGGCCTCCACGCGGACACGGGCCCCGCCGGGAAGGTAACGGGGGTGACGCGCCGTGATCTCGTACTCCCCCGGCGGAAGACCCGTCACGGTGCGCGTGCCGTCGGCGTGCGCCTCGTAGCCGCGCCCCTCCGCCGTTCCCGCGGGAGTCACGAAAATCCGCGCTCCCGCCACAGGCGCTCCGCGCGCGTGAACGGCGATGCGGAGGGTTCCCGCCGCCGCGCTCGAGGCTGACGGCGCGAGGTCCCAGGAGACGGCGGGGGGCTTCTCGACGCCCGCGGCGGGCGCCGGCAGCTCCGCGCGCGGCTCGGCGGCGGGCCCGCTTCCGGCAGGCCACGGCCGATCCGCTGGCGCCCCTCGACGCAGCGCCCAGAATCCGGCGCCCAACACCAGGCCCGCGAACCCGAAGATCAGCGGCCAGCGCTTCATGATGTCGCTTCGATTCTACCGGGAGGAAGGGACGGAAGAAACGGCCTCAGCGGCCCCGGGCCAGGCGGATCCGCACGTCCTCGAGCTTTTGTCCGGCGCCCAGCGTCAGTTCCGGAACGTCGAGCGCGCGGTAGCCCGAAGCCTCCACCTCGAGCTTGTATGTTCCGGGGGGCAGGTTCTCGAGCGAGAATTCCCCGTCGTCGCCGAACATCACCGTCCGCTTGGGATAATAACCGCGCGTCTCCTCGTCGAGATGAAGGAGCCGCAGGGTGAACTGGCGCGGAAGCGGCGCCCCCTCGAGGCGCCCGGAGATCTTTCCCGCCCGGAAAAGCCGGATTTCGAGATCGGTGGTTCCCGGGGCGACGTCGCGGCGGAGCGCCGTCGCGTACCCGGGCGCGGACGCCAGGCAGTAGATCGGCTGGTCGGTGAGGCCTCCGATCATGAAACGACCTTCATCGTCCGTGGTGGCGGCTCCGCGTTCTCCATTGGACGCCGTGACGACGGCGCCGGGCACGGGGGCGCCGGACTCGTCGAGCACCCGCCCCGAAATCCTCCGTCCGGGCTCCAGGACGGCGTTCACTTCGCGCTTCTCTCCCTCGGCCTGGAGCGTCACCTCGGCTCGGAAGCTCCGATAGTGAGGGTGGCGGAAATGAACGACGTATCGTCCCGGTTCGACGCGGACGAGCCGGTAGCGGCCGGAAGCATCCGTTTGAGTCCCGGCCGTTTCGCCGCCGGGGCCGCCGCTTTTCGGGTCGAGGAGGGTCACCTGCGTTCCCGGGAGCATCGTTCCCGCGAGATCCGCGACATGGCCGAAAATCTGGCCGGATTCCCGCAGGTCCACCACGACTTCCGAGACTTTGCCGGGTTCCACCCGCGCGGGGACGGCGGCGCGGAGGTAAGGGGAGTGGTCCACGTGGATGCGATAGTCGCCCGGGGGCATGCCGAGCAGGGACTGCCGGCCGCCGCGCGGCGTCTTGAAGCGGCGGTGCTCATACACCGCCAACCTCAGCACTTCCACGGTGACTCCTTCGAGACCTACGCCCTGGGCGCGGACGAAAACGGTGAGCCCCGTGGGTCCCTGCTGGACCCTCGCGGCGTCGTTGGCCGGGGGGGGCGTCGCTTCGGGCGGCGGCGCCGTTCGGGGCGCGGTCCTGGGGGGTTCAGGAGCTGCGGGTCGGGAATCGGGGGCGTTGCGGCGCCCGGAGAGGAGAACAGCCAGGCCCAGCAGGAGGGCCGCCAGAAAAGGGATCGTCCAAAGGAGGCGTTTCACAGAACTTCCGCGTCGTGCCGCCGCCCCGGCGGCGGTCCGCGCCGCCGGGGCGAAAGCGTGGAACCTAGAACAGAATGATCGTCACCTCGGGGCCCGTCAGGAGCACCCGGGGATTCTCGGCGGCCACGAGGTTCCAGTAGTGGATGTCCGGCGAACCCTCGCCGGCCCAGTATCCGATCCCGAAATGCGTCCAGTAGGTTTGAAGAAGGAACTCCGGGAACGTGCTGGTCCAATACTGGACGATGTTGCTGCTGATGCCGAGGTTGGTTCCCGAACCCACAAGCTGGCCGGCCCGGTAGTTGACGTCGATAAAGGATTTAATGAGCCGTCCGCCCGGATCCACCATGTTTGCGCCCGCCACGTTGTCGGTGTTATTGGGCACGGGAGGATTGGGCAGCGAAGTGGGCGGGACGGCCGTGATTTCCGTGTGCGTGCAGGGAGGGGGCGGGCAGGGCGCACCCGGAAGCAGCATTCGGTCTCCTTCGGCGTTCTGGAGCGGCAGATCGGGCACGTTGTGGCCCGGAGCGTTGAAGTGAACGGCGTAGTGTTTGCAATGGGCGCGGGCGTTGCGGCGCAGGTCGCCGTATTCGGACACGAAAGCCTGCCGGGGGAATCCCGGCTGGGTCCGGCGGATTCCGATGAGTCGCTCGTACTCGCTGATGCGCCACTCGAAAATAAAGTCGCGGACCTGGTTTTCCAGCGTGATGATGACGGGGAACTCGCGCGCGTTGACGTCGGTCATCAGGGGATGCCGGTTGCCCAGGATGTAGATGTCCGGATAGGTGTAGGTCCGGATATCCGTCGGGTCCAGGATCCCCATGACGAAGGTCGCCGTGTTGGGGTCGTTCCAGAGAAGCGGCGTGTCCCCGGCGGGACCGCCGCCCGTGGAGGAGACGTCGTTCCACAGGAGAGGGGTGTTGGCGCCCACGCCGCCGCCGCTCGTGGCGCCGCTTTCGTTTTCGTCCTTGCCGCAGCCGACGATCCCCAGCAAGACGAGCGCTACGGCCCAGGCCGCCTGTCGCCCCAGCAGTGCCTTTCTCATCATCCCATGCTCCTTCCGGCGCTCCCGTACTCTACGCCTAACTGGACGCTTCGCCAAAGCTTTTTCCGTCATTTCGCCGCTTCCTCGAGGTCGGCCGGGGTCACCCAGGCCGCTTCGACGTCGTCGAACCGGATCTCCTCATCCTGGGGGATCTCGGCGCGGGCGGCTCCCCCGAGGGCCACCTGGACCGTCCGGACGGGAGACGGGAAATCTCCCGCATAGGCGGCCCGGTCGTTTCGGCGGATCACCAGGCGTTCGCGACTGATCCAGATTTCGAATGTTTCCCATTCCTGCCGCGCGGGGACCTCCTCCGACCAGATCGGCTCGGCCCGCCCTTCCTTCCAGAGGCGAAGCAGGTTTCCGCGGCGCTCGAGGAGAACGGCCCGACCGAGCACCCCGCGGTTAAGCGCGATCCAGGCGCTCAGCCCCGGATCGTCCCCCGACCGCCAGAGCCGCAGACGGATCCGCAGCGGCGCTTCATTGCTCAGAGCGAAGGACGGGCGCGACTCCATCCAGGCCGCCCGCGCCCAGGCGCCCGAGGCGTCCACCCGGCGGAGGGGATTCTCGGAGGGCTTGCGGCCGGACTCCGGTCCCGCCGGCGGAAGCGAGCTGATCGGGGCCGGGGGACGGCGGGGCACGCGCAGCGCGAGAACTCCGCCGTCGTTGGAGAACTTCAGTCCGGCGGCGGAAGGTTCGGAGCCGGCCGCCCACAGGTTGCCCAGGTTGCGGCGCTCGAACCCTTCCTTGAGAGCCGGCCGCGGCGCGGGCAGGGTGCGTACCGCCAAAGGAGCGCCCCGTCCGGCCATCGCGTACTGACCGGCGCCCACGTCCACTGAAGCTCCGTCTTCGCGCCGGGATAGACGGACCCGGCCTTCCTTGACATCCAGGCGGGTCGAAGCCGGCGTCACCCGCAACGTCAGGCGCGTTCCGAGCACGCGGGCCTCCGCGTGCGGCGTCACGAAGATCGCCTCGGCGCCCTCGGGTTGCCGGGTCACGTAGGCGGCCAGCGTTCCCTCATGAACTTCAATCTTGCGGGCGGCGTTCGCGGGGAACGCCAGCCGCGTTTCCACGCCCAGGGCGAGGCGGGTGCCGTCCGGGTATTCGACCACGGCTTGGCTTCCGTTCCCCGCCGTGACCAGGCCGGTCCCTGCGACAATTTCCTGGCCCTGGGACGCCCGCCGGCGCCCTTCGGGACCCAGGAAGAAGACGTCCCCCTCCACCCGGGCGAGGGCGGCCACGGCGGGGCGGGTCAAAGGTCTCTCGGAGGGAGCGGCGGGACGCTCGGGGGCGCGGGAAGGTGCGGAAGGCGCGGGCGCCGGGGCGGCGGGCGGCTCCGGCGGCCGGACGGGAACGGCAGGCGTCGCCGGTCGCTCTCGAACGGTGGGGGGCTCCGCCGGAGCGGGCGTCGCGGGCGGCGGCACGG
>DATLZA010000144.1 GCA_035574235.1 Planctomycetota bacterium
TCCCCCGCCCCCGCCGTCTCCCCCCGCGAACAGGCGGCCCATGCCGCGCTCGAGAAGGCCCGCCACGCCGCCCGGGCCGTTCCCCCCGATCCCGCCGGCGCCCTCGAGCTGTACCGCAAGGCGCTCCTGGAAACCGTGGGCACTCCGCTCTACGCCGAGGCCCAGAAAGAGAGCGAAGAGCTGCGCTCGAAGGTGAAGGAGATCGTCGTTGCGGAACTCGAGGCGCTCGACCGCGAGGTCCGCGCCGCCTGCGAGAAGGAAGAATTCGGCCGCGCGGTCCAGATCCTCGAAAAGGCCCGCTCGAAGTATCCGACCGGCGAGTGGACCCAGGGAGTGGACCTGCGCCTGCGCGACGTCACCGTCAAGCACGCCTGGCCCGCCTTCCTCCCCCTGCGGGATCGGGCGCTCGACGCGCGGCGCCGCGGAGCGGAAGACGAGCTGCGCGCCCTCAAGGAGAGGGTGGCCCGCTGGGGCCTTCCGAGTTTCGCGACGGAGCTCGAGAAAACGCTGGCGGCCGCCGCGGAGAATCCCGCCGCGGCGTCCCCGACGCCCGCTCCCCCGCCGGAGCTCAAGCCGCCCAGCGAAGAAGCCCGCCTCTACCAGAAGTTCTGGCAGGAAGCGGCGCTCCTGGCGGCGGCGCGGGAGTACGACGCCGCGGTCGCGGCCCTGGAGCGCGCCGCCGAGCGCGTCCGCGAGCCCGACGTGGCGGGCGAGGCGCGCGCGGACCTCGAGTTCCTCCGCGGCGCGGCCGCGACGTGGCGCGAGGCCCTGGAAGCGCTCCTGCGCTGGCCGCCCGGAGAGCGGCTGCCGCTGGAGCACTACGACGAACTGGGTTCCCCCCGCAAGATCGAGGCGCCGCTCGTCCGCGCGGATGCCCAGGAGGTCGAGGTCATGCAGGGCGGGGCCGCCGTGCCCGTGGATCTGGGCGAGGTCACGGCCCGCTCGCTGGCGGAGATCCTCGCGCGCCTGGCGGGCTCGCGGCCGGCGGCGTCCCCGCGCGCGCTGGCCCTCTTCTGCCTCCTCGACGGGGACGTGGAGGCGGCCCGGCGGTTCCTGGGCGGACCTTCCGACCAGATCCCCTGGAAATACTGGGCCCTGGGGGCGCGGGTGGCGGACGAACGGGCCAATCCCGCTTCCGAGGCCGGCCGGCGCGAAATCGCCGCACGCCGGCTCTACTTCGCCGCCGAAATCGAGCGCCGCGCGCCCCGTACCCGCGGGGCCGCGATCGAAAAATACCGCACCCTCCTCAACGACTACGCCGACACCACCGTCGTCCGGCGCCGGCGCGTCCACATCGCCGCTCAGCGCGAAGCCGGCCGCGAATACGTCTTCCTCGCCGGGGACCTCGCGGCCGCGGGCACCTTCAAACCCGCCCGGGCGCCCAAGCTCGGGCCGTGCTGGACGTCCGAAGCGGAAAGCGATCCCCAGCAGGGACGGGAGAATACGCTCGACTTCTCCTTCTACGCGCTTCCCGACGCGTCCTACCGGTGCTGGGTCTATGTCGGCGGGTGCTGCCAGGAAACCTTCACCTTCTATTATCAGACCACCGACCTCACCGTGCCTCACCCCCAGACTCGCGAGATTCTCGCCGTGGACCCCGGCGGCAACGTCTCGGTGCCGGTGCGCGTCGGAATCCCCTTCCTCAAGCCCCGCCACGAGATGCACGGAGGGCCCAAGGAGCCCAGGCGCTGGGAATGGGTGGCGATTCCGCTGCCCCGCTACGCCTCGGCGGGCCTGAAGACCGTGCGCCTGCTCACCGAGGAGAAGGGCTTTTCCGTGGCCGCCGCGGTCGTGAGCGCCTCGCGGACGCAACCGCCGGTCGAATCCGAACTCCGGGCGTGGCTGCGGGCGGCCCAGCCGGAATCCTCCGGAGCGGAGGACCTGGCGGACGCTTCCCCGCGCGACCCCGCCCTCGTGGGACACTGGACGCTCGACGAGACGGGCCCCACCGCCGCCGACGCCTCCGGGAACGACAACACCGGAATCCTCGTCAACGAGCCGCGGCGGGCGCCGGGCCGGATCGGCGGCGCCCTGGCGCTGGACGGCCGCGACCGGTACGTCAATATCCCGGATTCCCCGACCTTGCGCAAACTCCAGGAGGGCGACTACACGATCGCCGTCTGGTTCCGGCCGAATTCCCGGCCTCCCGGCGCCGACGCCGCCGCTAACGACGGCTCCTACGCGATCGTCATGAAGGGGAGCCGCCCCGAAGGCCTCAAGTACGGCCCCGATCAGAAGTTCTCCATGGATCACTGGCTGGCGGACGGCACGGGCGTGGGCGTCTCCAGCGCGGGCGTTTATCCTCCCGGAGCGTGGTATCACGTCGCGGGCGTCGTGAGCCGCGCCGAAGGAACGATCCGCATCTACGTGAACGGAAAAGCCGACGGCGCGGTGCCCTTCCCCGCGGCGGCGACTCCTTTCGATTTCGGAACCGAGACCTGGAAGATCGGGATCGCTTCCCCCGGAGCCGCCACCCACCGCTGGGCCGCCGACGGGGCGGTGGACGACGTGCGCGTCTACGCCCGCGCCCTGGGACCCAACGACGTCCGCATCCTGGCGGGCGCCGCGGCCGGCGGCCCCCTCTCCGTCCAGATCACCAGCCCCGCCCCGGGCGAGCGCTTCGAGGCGGGCGCGACCCTGGCCATCTCCGCGAGCGTCGAAAACGGCGAAGGCCGCGTGGCCAAGGTCGAGTTCTACAACGGCAGCCTCCTTCTGGGAATGGACGCCACGTTCCCCTACGTCCTCCCCTGGAACAAAGTCCCTTCCGGCGTCTACACGCTCACGGCGCGGGCGGTGGACAAGTCGGGAGCGGTGTACGTCTCGCCGCCGGTGACGATCCGGGTGGGCAACGCGTCGCTCTACCGCGCGATCGATCTGGCCGGCCAGGCGGCGAAATTCGACGGCCTGGACTGGGAAGGACCCCAGGCGCGCAACCTCAGCGTCAAGGGCGAGGCGGCCGAGCCTCCCGAGGTGACGCTCGATCCCCCGGTGGCGGATCCCCGCTGGGCGTCCCTCCTGCGCACTTCCGTAGCCTCCAAAGAGGGCACGCATGTGGCCCTCAACCCGATGCCCAACGGCAGCTACCAGGTGTACCTCTACGTCTGGAACCCGCGGGGTCCGCAGAGCTACGAAATCCTCCTCAAAGGCCGGGTCGTCGGACGGTACACGGGCGGGCCGGCCGGGCGATGGGACAGGCTGGGCCCGTGGTTCGTCGACGTGACGGACGGCGCCCTCGACCTCGCGGCCCGCGGGGGGGAGGCGCACTTCTCGGCGCTCGAAGTCTGGCGCGTCACGCGCTGAACGTTCACTCGGCCGCGAAATCCCCCGGAGCGCCCGTTCCGTCCCCCGCCAGGTCCACGTCGCCGGGAAGAGGATCCCGCCGACCGTCGGGCCCCGCGCCGTGGAACATGACGTCCCCCCCCGAGCCGTTCCGCGCGGCCCCGCGCGCCACGACCCGCCCGAGATTCCGGATCACCGCCCCCACCGGAGTCCCCGAAACGGAGTCGCTGTCGAGCACGACGGCGAAGATTCCCAGCCGATCCGGAATGTGCCCCACCCCCGGTCCGCCGTTGTTCCGGGCGCTCCCGCCGGCGTCCCCGGGTCCCCCCGACACGTCCACGAGCGCCCCGGCCTCGAGCGTGATGTCGCCGCCCGCGCCGTCCGCGTCGTTATCCGAGCGCACCCCGAAGAAGCCGCCGCGCCCGCCCGTCCCGCCCGCTCCGCGCGCCGCGCCGCCGCGCGCCCGCACCTCCCCGGCCACGGAAACCGGACCGTCCGCCAGCACGATCTCGATCTCCCCGCCCTCCCCCGCCGCGGCCGTTCCGGTGGACTCCCCGCCGTCGGCCACCGCCGCCGAACCCGCGCGGAGCGTCACGGAGCCCGACGAGGACGCCGCCCCGAGCTCCACGCTCCCTCCCGATCCGCCGGGCGCCGCGCGATTCGGATCCGAGGCCGACCCGCCCCGCGCCCGCAAGGATGCCGCGCAGATCAGAGCTCCACCCCCCACGTCGCACAGAGCCGCGATCGTTCCGCCCGCCCCCGGCGCCTCGGCCGAGGCTCCTCCGTCGGCGGCGAGGACGCCGCCCAGAACCACGTCCCCTCGAAAAGCCGCCAGACGCAGTTCGCCCCCCGCGCCGCCGGCCGCCGAACCCGAACCGCCCGAAGCCGAGAGCGTGCCTTCCGCCGCCTCCAAGCGGTCCAGGGTGCTTCCCAAGCCGGCCGACCACTCGCCTCCCCGGCCGCCGGCGGACGTTCCCCCGCCCGCTTGAGCGCCCCCGCCCCGAAGATCCGCCGCTCCGGAAAAACGCACGACCGCGAACCCCTCGATGAGAACCCGGCCGCCCTGCCCCCCCGCCGCTCCCGCGCCGGCGGTGCGCGCCCAGCCCCCTCGGAGCGCCGCGGACGCCGAAAAGACGATCTCCCCGGACCCCGCCGCTTCAAGAACGCCCCCGTTCCCTCCCCGGGCCCCGTCCACGGAACTCCCACGGACCGATCCCCCCCGGGCGGACACGCGTCCCCCGAGGTGGACCGGGCCTGGAGCCGCCAGAAGGATTCTTCCGCCGTCTCCCCCCTGGGAGGTTCCGTCCTCCCCGTCCGCGCGAAGGGTTCCCGTCACCACGACCCGGGATCCCCGAAGCACGATCGCTCCGCCGGCGTCGCCGTCGTTCGCGCCGTCGAAGTTCTCCGCCTGAACCGTCCCGGTCACGTACACCGTTCCGCGCGGCGCCTGAAGCGTGAGGCCCTGAACCGCGCCTCCGGGATCGGCCGCCCGCAGCGTGCCCGCGACCACGATGTCTCCGTCCGTAGACGTGAGCGTCCGAACCGCGCCGGGGCCGGACGCCGTCACCGTCCCCTCGATGCGGAGGGTTCCCGAGCGGGTCACGTCGGCGGAGAGATCGGCGTCCGAGAGCGCCTGGCCTCCCGGAGGCGGCGCGGGGGGCGCCGGCGCGGCGGCGTCCTGCGCGATTCCGTGGAGCGCGGAGACGCGGACCGAGCCTCCCGGGCCTCCCGTCCCTTCCGGGCCCTCGGCGGGCCCCCCGTCGGCCGAAACGCCGGGTCCCCTCCAGTCGCCGTCGTCGAGGATCGTATGTGACGCGCCGTCCTCGCCGTCGTCTGCGCACCCCGCCAGTCCCGCCGCGGCCAGCACGGCCGCGATCCGGATCGCCTTCATGCGCCCTCCTCCCGCCGCCGACCTGAGGACACCCGACTCCAAGGGCCGTTACGCGGCGGACCGTAACGCGACCGAGGCATGCGGGTCAGCGGAATCGACATGAAGATCGCGCTGGCCCTCTGCCTGCTCGGGCCGTCCGCGGAGGAGGAGAAGCGGGACGTGCTCTGCCTTTACAATTCCCGCGAGGATCGTTCCACGCGCGCCTGCGAAATTCAGCTCTACGCCGAGGTGGTGCTGAACTACCTGGGCCTCGTGGCCACCTACCATGATGTCCACGACGGCCTCCCGGACGAGGACCAAATGGAGCGCTACCGCGGCATCCTCGTCTGGTTCATGGAGGGCCGGGTCCGAAGGACGCGGGACTACTGGCGGTGGATCGCGCGCCAGGCGAAGGCCGGCCGCAAGGTGGTCCTGGTCGGCAACCTCGGGGCCACGTACGCGACCCCTCCGGAGGTCGTCAACGAGGGGTTGCGCCCTCTCGGCCTGACCTATCGCGGCCTGGAAGTAGAGAACCCCGCGCTCATCGAGATCGTCCGCAAGGAGCCGCTCGTCGAGTTCGAGCGCACGCTCGACCGGGAGCTCGGCTGGTACGTGTGCATGAAAGCGGCTCCGCCCTGCCGCGTCTACCTTCGGGCGCGCCGCCGGGACGTGCCGGACAGCGAAAGCGACCTCGTCGTAACGGGCCCCTGGGGCGGCTTCGCGTGGATCCATGTCCATTATGATCCGCGGGTGAACCGGGACCAGTGGCGGATCAATCCGTTCGTCTTCTTCGCGGAGGCGTTCGGGGTCAAGCGGACCCCCAAGATGGACCTGGCGACCGCGATGGGACGCCGGATCTTCTTCGCCTCCGTGGACGGAGACGGACTGGGGAACCGCGTCCAGCCGGGACCGAAAACGGGACGCTTCTCGGGCGAGATCGTCCGGGACGACTTCATCCGGAGGATCGATCTCCCGATCACGGTGTCGGCGATCGCCGCGGATCTCGAGGAGCACGGCGAGCTGGCGCGTTCGATCCTGTCTCTTCCCAACGTCGAGCCGGCGGCGCACGGGTACTATCATCCCGTCAGCTGGCCCCGGCGGAAGCTCTCGTACCCGGGCCCCTTCTCGCTGGATCTCGAGGTGACCGAGGCCGTCCGGCGGATCGAGCGGACGGCCGGGAAACCGGTCCGCGCCTATCTCTGGACGGGCGACTGCGAGGTGCCCGAGGCGGCGATCGCGCGGTGCGACGCCCTCGGGATCGCCCACATGAACGGCCCGGACCAGGGGCGGCCCCAGAACCACACGTCCCTGACGAACCTCCGCGCGGCGACCCTTCGGCGCGGATCGCGCGTCCAGTTCAACCACCGCGGCGGATCGGAGAATCAGTTCACGGACCTCTGGACGCGCAACTTCTTCGCCTACCGGAACGTTCTGTGGAGCTACGAGCGGGCGGAGACGCCCTATCGGGTCACCCCGATCCACGTCTACTTTCACTTCTATGTCGTCGAGCAACCCGGCGGAGAAGCGGCCCTGCGCGAGATCTACGACTGGGTGCGCCGGCAGGAGATCTTTCCCATGACGGTCTCCGAATACGTGGCCTGGGTACGCGGGTTCTTCTCGGCGCGCCTGGAGCGCGCGGGCCCGGCGGCCTGGAGAATCCGGGACTACGGGGCCTGCCGCACGGTCCGGTTCGACGACGAGGGCGCGGAGGTGGATCTTTCTCGCTCGCGGAACGTCCTTGGATTCGCCCGCTCCGGATCCACGCTCTACGTGCACCTGGCGGCCGCGGAGGAGGCGGTCATCACCCTCGGGCGGGCGCCGCCGGGCGCCACCTGGCTCGTCGAGGCCAACGGCGACTGGCGGGACGGCCGGATCGTCGCGCGCACGGCCGCGCAGGCCACGTTCATGACGCCTCGCGGACGGGTGACGCTCCGGGCGGAGGGCCACGAGATGCCCGTGGACCTCCGATGACGGGCCCGGCTCAGATCGCCATCCGCTTGCTCGTGTCCCCGAACGAGGGGGCCCGGACCTTCATCCGGTCGAACAGGGACAGGAAAAGGCCGCACAGGGACCCGTTCGCCCGGAGGTGCCTTCCGCTGGCGATCGTGCCGCCGCCGCGGCCGGCCAGGAGAATGGGCAGGTCGTCGTGGTTGTGGCGGTTGCCGTCGCCGTTGCCGCTGCCGTAGACGATCATGACGTTGTCGAGCAGGCAGGTGCCGTTAGGCTCCTTCACCGCCTTCATCTTGCCGAGCATGTAGGCGAACTGCTCC
>DATLZA010000145.1 GCA_035574235.1 Planctomycetota bacterium
TGATCTTCGTGGGGCCGGCGACGGACCAGGAGGAGGTGGCGCGGCTGGCGCAGAAGTACCGGCTCCGGCACGTGCCGGTGGTGGACAACGACATGCGGCTCCTCGGGGTGGTGACGCTCCAGGACATCATCGAGGTCATCCAGCACGAAGCCAGCGAGGACATGATGAAGCTGGCGGGCGTGGGGATGGTGGACAGCCTCCACACCCCGCTCCGGGCCCGCTTCCGGATGCGTTTGCCCTGGCTCTATCTGACGCTCGGGGGGGAGCTGTTCATCGCGCTCGTGCTCTCGAGAATATTCCGGGCGACTCTGGAACGGGCGTCGATCCTGGCCGCGTTCATGCCCGCCATCATGGCCACGGGGGGGAACGTGGGCCTCCAATCGACCACGATGGTCATCCGGGGACTCGGGATGGGCACCCTCCACCGGGGACAGTTCCTGCGCGTGCTCGCCCGGGAGTTCCGGCTGGGTCTTCTTCTCGGGGTCAGCTGCGGGGTGGCGGCTTCCGGGGTGGCCGTGGCCCTCGAATGGGGCCACGCCGAGGTGTTCAAGCTGGGAGCGGCGGTTTTCGCGGCGATGGTGTCGGCCACGGCGGCGACGTCCCTCGTGGGGACGCTGGAGCCGCTGGTGCTTCACCGGCTGGGGCGGGACCCGGCCGCCGCGTGCGGCCCCTTCGTCACCATGTTCAACGACCTTTTCGGGACGACCGTCTACTTCCTCATCGCGACGCTGCTCGGGTTTTCCGCGGCCGGAGCGGTCTGACGGAGCGTCGAACGCCGGGCGCCTTCACCGGCCGGGGCCGGGCCGGCGGGTGAGGCCGGGGTATCCATCGAACCCCGCGTCGAAGCTCAAGATCGTCGGGACGCCGTGGCGCTCCATCACGGCGATGTGGAGGGCGTCCCGGGAGGACAGGCGTTTGCTTCCCAGGAGGATGTCGCGCGCCCGTTCGACGTCCCGTCGCTCGACCGGGAACACCTCCTCAACAACGCCCAGGAGCGCTTCGAAGGCGACGGGAATGGCGTCCGGTCGCTTGAGGGCGGAGTATCGGTGAAGGATTTCCTGAAGAACTTCCGCGTCCGTGACCAGGACCTCGTGGCGGGAGACCGCCTCTTCCAGAAGGCGCCGGGCCTCGTTCTTGTGGGGGTGTTCGGCTCCCACGAGGTACATGGGGACGTTCGAGTCGACCAGGATCATTCCGGAAGGCCCGCGCGCGCTCCCTGGTCGATCTCGGAGAGCATTCGGGGAAGATCCGCCGTGGGAAACGAATGTCCGAAGGCTTCTCGAATGACGGACAGTTTGCGTGACGCCGTCGAGGCCGGCTGGCCGCGCCGGGCGGCGCGCAGCGCCTGGCGCACCCATTCGGAAACCGTCATGCGCCCGCGCCGGGCGGCGCGACGGATTTCCCGAAGCTCGTCTTCCTGGAGGAGGATTTGAAGTCTCTTACTCATGCTATGAGTATATCAAACGTATTGAATGAGTCAACATCTCTCGGCACGGAGTTCAACGGACGAGGACGCGGGCTCGGGAGATGGGACGGTCCCCCTCCGCGCCTTCCTACCGGAGGGCCAGGAACTCCGCCGCCATGCGGCCCACCTGGGCGTCCGCTCCTGCGGCCTCCCGGAGCTGCTCGAGGAAGGGGACGTGTTCGGGCTTGAGCGTTCCCGTTCCGGTGAAGAAGGAGGGAAAGTTTTTCTGGAAGGAAGGCAGAAGGGCGAGGGCCTTCGGGGAAGCGGGCGTGCGCGCCGCCTGCAGGCGCTTGGAGAGCTCCCGCGCCTCGGGAAGCCCCTGAAGCTGGCGCTGGAAGAGGGGCAGATAGAAGACGGCCAGAACCGGATCCTTCTCCGCCAGCTCCCCGGCCAGCTCGACCACGGCCCGGACGCGCGCGCGGATCTTTTCGCGGAGGACGTCGGCCCTGGCGCGGACCTTGTCGGGCGCCTTTTCGGCGAGCTCGTGGGCCTTGCCCAAAGCCAGGGCCTGAGCGGCCTCGACGGCGCGCCGGAGCTCGGGCTCCGGAAAGTCCGGAGCATAGAGGAAGGGGGCCAGGGCCAGGTCGGCGCGCCGGAAGACGCGGGCGGCCTCGGCGACGTCC
The DNA here is from genome assembly GCA_035574235.1 of Planctomycetota bacterium. Lineage (NCBI taxonomy): Bacteria > Pseudomonadati > Planctomycetota > Planctomycetota bacterium. The sequence goes on from DATLZA010000145.1 coordinate 2,089, forward strand.
TCGTCCGCGATCGTGTGTCCCTTCTCGGGGAGGACCTTGAAGTGGAGGTCCGGCCATCCGCCGCGTGAGGCTTCGCTGAGGAGGGCGGCCATCAGCTGCGTGTTGCTTTCCCCGAGCCGCGCGAGCGTCCACTCTTTCCGGCCGACGGCCACGAGCCAGGCCATCGGGGCGGGCTTCTGGTGCCGGGGCGGCTGCCAGTAGTTCGATCCGTAGAGGGCCGCCTGGCAGAACGGCCATTCCCTGCCCCGGGGCGCCCCGCCGTGCCGGTCGTAGAAAAGCCCGTGCGGCAGGCCGCCGCCGGAAAACGAGGCGATCACGCCCCGCCCGGCCACCACCTTGTAGTCGGCCATGACCTGGGCCAGCGCCTCCTGCGCGGCCTTGACTTTGCCTTCCGTGTCGGAGGCGTTGTCCCCGTCCTCGTACTGCATGTTGATCCCGATGAGGTTGAACGGTTCCAGGAGGGCGCGGGCCCAGAGGTCGAACGACCTGGCCGACCCCTGGCCGTTCTGGCCGTGAAAGAAAAGATGCACCCCCGCGGGATTTTCGGGCGAGTAGGAACGCGGCACATAGACCCAGTACTTGTAGCCCGGCCTGGAGGTGCGGGCTTCATAGGAGCCGGCGCGCCCGGCGTTGGGAGACGGTTTGGGGGGCGTCTCCTGAGCGAGGAATGCGGCGGCGGTCGCCAGAGCGAGAGCAAGCTTCATGGGAGGGGTCCTCCATACTTCTTTGGACGCCGGGCCGCGCCGCGGGTTCCCGAATACGGGACGCCCGCAAGGACATGTTTCCAGGCCGGCCGTCATGTTATTCAAGGGCGCCCTTCTTCATTATCCCTTAAGGTTCGGCCGGTACGATTCCGGAGGTGATGAAACTTCTGGCGATCGGTCTTGCCCTCTGGGGCCCGGTAACCTGGACGTTCGAGAGCGACGCCCCCGGCGGGCCCCCGGCCGGCTTCGATCGGGTTTCCACCCGCGGGGTCGGGCCCGGCGTCTGGAAGGTGCTCCAGGACGGCGAGAACCGCGTCCTGGCGCAGGTGGAGGATTCGGCTCCGGCCCACCGATACGCCCTGGCGATCGTGCGGGATTCCTCCTACCGCGACCTGGCGCTCTCGGTCCGGGGCCGTCCGATCGCCGGCGGGCGCGATCAGTCCGTCGGGCTCGTCTGGAGGTGTCGCGACGAGAACAACTACTACCTGGCCCGGTCGAACGTCCTGGAGCAGAACGTGCGCCTCTACCGCGTGGTCAACGGCAACCGGATCAAATTCGCCGGACGCGAGCGGGTGCCCCTCAAGACCGGGGAGTGGCAGCGTCTCCGGGTGGAGCACCGGGGGGCCGCGATCGCGGTGTTCCTGAACGGAGAAAAGCTTTTCGAAGCGGAAGACCGCACGTTTTCCGAGGCGGGGAAGGTGGGCGTCTGGATCAAGTCGGATTCGGTGACCTGGTTCGACGACCTGGCGGTCGAGGAGCTGCGGTAGGATGAGGGTGCTTCTGGTCGAGGACGAGCGGGACCTGGCGGCGGCGCTCCGGCGGGCGCTGGAGGAGGAATCCTTCGCCGTGGACGTGGCGCATGACGGCGAAAGCGGCCTGTTCAACGCGGAAAGCTGGCCGTACGACGCCGTGGTGCTCGACCTGATGCTGCCGCGTCTGGACGGGCGGCGCCTCCTGGCCAGGCTCCGCGAGACGAAGGCCACGCCCGTCCTCGTCCTGACGGCGCGGGACGCGCCGGCGGAGAAGGCGGCGCTGCTGAACGCGGGAGCGGACGATTACGTGACCAAGCCCTTCGAGCTCGGGGAGCTCGTGGCCCGGCTGCGGGCCCTCATCCGGCGCGCGGCCGGGAAGCCCGCGCCGGTTCTGCGGATCGGAGCGGTGGAAATCGACACGGCGTCGCGGACGGTGCGGCGCGGCGGCCGTCCGGTGGACCTGACGCCCAAGGAGTACGCGCTGGCCGAATTCCTGGCCCTTCACCGGGGGGAGCTGGTCACGCGGACGATGATCTACGACCATCTCTACGACGAGAACGACGACACGCTCTCGAACGTGGTGGACGTCTACGTCTCCAACCTCCGCCGCAAGCTCGGCAAGGACTTCGTGGAGACGCGACGGGGGCAGGGGTATATCGTCGATGCTTAAGTCGATCCGCGGGGCGCTTCTTTTCGGCTACGCCGTCCTTCTGGCGGCGGTGGTGGCCGGCTTCGGGGGCACGCTCTACTACAAAGTCCGCCGGTCTCTTTTCCGGGAGGTGGATTCGCGGCTTCTGGCGCACGCCCAGGCGCTCGCCGGGGCGCTCGAGCGCGAGGGGGGCGGAGGGTACGACCTGGAGCTTTCCGACGACTACGTGCGGATCTTCTCCTCCGGCGGCCGGAACGGTCCGTACTACGCGATCTGGGACGAAACGGGGGCGCTCGTGGACCGCTCGCGGCCGGAGCTCGAGGCGCCGCTCCCGGCGTCGGCCGGGGCGCGCGACCGCGGGCGGGCGCGGGAGGTGGCGGTCCGGAACCCGCAGGGCGCGTGGGTTCTCGTGGGCCAGCGGATCTCCGGGGTGCGGGAGAAGCTCCGGGAGCTGGCGGGCGCGATCGCGGGGGCCGGAGGGGGAGTGCTGCTTCTGGCCCTCGCCGGAGGGTGGTTCCTGATCGGGCGCGCGCTCGGGCCGATCCGCACGATCACGGAGGCCGCGGAGGCGATCTCGGAGTCCAACCTCTCGCGGCGGATCGACGTGGCCCAGACGCAGAGCGAGCTTGGACGGCTGGCCCGGACGCTCAACGCGACGTTCGACCGTCTGGAGCGGGCGTTCGCCCGGCAGACGCGCTTCACCGCGGACGCCTCGCACGAGCTTCGGACGCCGCTTTCGGTCATCCTGACCCAGGCCGAGCTGGCGCTCCGCCGGGAACGGTCCCCCGCCGAGTATCGCGAGGCGCTGGAGGCGTGCCTCCGGGCGGCGCAGCGGATGAAGGCGGCGGTCGAAGGACTTCTGACGCTGGCGCGGGCGGACGCCGGGACGCTCGTCCTCAAGCGCGAGCGGGTGGATCTCCGCAAGCTCCTCGAGGAGACGGCGGCGATGCTCGGTCCGCTGGCTCTCGAACGGCGCGTGGCCGTGACCGTGAGCGCGGAGGCGGCGACGGTCGAGGGCGATCCGGACCGGCTCCGGGAGGTGTTCGCGAATCTCCTTTCGAACGCGATCCGGTACAACCGGGAAGGGGGCCGGGTGGAGGCCACGCTTCAGGCGGCCGGGGGCGAGGCGGTTCTCACGGTGGCCGACACGGGGGTGGGGATTCCGGAGAAGGATCGGCCGCACATCTTCGAGCGCTTCTACCGCGTGGACCCGGCGCGCTCGCGCGAGGCGGGGGGGACGGGCCTGGGGCTGTCGATCGCCAAATGGGCCGTGGAGGCGCACGGCGGGACGATTTCGTTCACGAGCCGCGAGGGCGAGGGGACCACGTTCGTCGTGCGGCTGCCGGCGGCGGACGCCTAGCGGGGGCCGTAACGGGCCGGGGGCGCGCCGTTCTCGACGGCTCCCAGGTCGGGCGCCCGGCCCGCATAGGCGTCGTTGAACCCCGGCAGTCGCACGCCCGCGTCCGCCGCCCCTGCGTCCCGGGGGACGCGGCCGTCGAACTCGGGCGGGTACGCGCGCGCGGGATCGTCCGGCACGCGCACCCCCGCCGTCGCCACGACGACCGCGCGCCGGTAGGCGGGCGCTTTCGCCCGGGCTTCCTCCAGGGTCGCATAGCGGACGCCGTTCCACTTGAGGAAGAGGTTCCACGGGCCGCCGCCGAAGCCGTCGGCGTCGAAGTCGCAGTCCACCATGGGGGCTTCGAACTGGGCGGCGTAGGGGGCGGCCGAGCCGAGGAACAGATTATTCCGGGAGACGCAGTTCCGCACCGGATGCTCCGTGGCCACGACGAGCGGAGTTCCCTTCTTGACGACCGTGTTGTGATAGAGCAGCACCCCGGAGGGGCTCTGATGCAGCTTGAAGGGAGCCTCGACGACGTTGTAGAGCACGTTCCGGAAGACGTACGCCGGACCGCCGTAGACCGGCTGCGCGGAGATGCCCTGGTACACGTTCGTGAGGCGATTGGCGAAGCAGCGGACGTTGCGCTCCGAATAATCCAGTTCGATGCCGTCGTCGGTCATCTCGCTCACGTCGTTGTTGTGAATGTCGATGGCGGCGCACCGCGCGGAGGGCAGGGTGTCGATCGCGTCGGCGAACCCGCGGATGCGGTTGTAGGCGATGACGTGGCCGACGCCGGTCACCTGGATTCCGCGGGCGTTCTCGATCCCCTTCGTGCGCGGCCAGGTGCACGGTCCTTCGATCACGTTGTCCGAAAGGAAGAGCCCGTGCACGTCGCCGGCGTCGTTGACGGTGGCGAAGACGCCGTAGGTGACGCCCAGAAACCGGCAGCGGCGGACGACGATGCGGCTGGAGTTCGGAAGGGTCAGGCCCTTGACGGCGCGGCGCACGGTCAGCCCTTCGAACCAGACGTCGTGGACGCCCGCGGCGACGATGCCGTTGCCCGTTCCGCCGGCGTCGAGGATCGCCTCCCCGTCGCCGGCCGCGCGCCAGACGATGGGTCGCCCGGGTTCGCCGCTCGAAAAGACCTCGAGGGGCGCCTCGTAGACGCCGGCGTGAAGGAGGATCGCGGTTCCCGGCCGGGCGCGCCGCGCGGCGTCCCGCAGGGCGCGCGGGCCGGGGCGCACGCGGATTTCCTCCAGGGCGGGGGGCGCTACGGGTTCCGCGAGGGTGCGCGCCTTGAGGACGCGCTCGGCGCGGCCGCCGTCGGGATCGATGAGGGTCAGGCGGATCTCATAGGGCGCGCCCGGATCCAGGCCGACGACGCTCCCGGCGAAAAGCCACGTTCCGGCCGGGAGGTCCCGCCGGGCGGCGCCCCGCTCCACCCGGAAAAGGGGCGGCCCCGGCCGCCAGTCCCACGCTCCCTCCCGGCGGAAGGCGATCTCGACGCGCGCGTCGCGGTCATCGTCGCCCCGGACGGTCCAGCTTACGCCCAGGCAGTGGAGCGTGGGCGGGTCGAGGACGGGCTCGCCTTCCGGAGCCGAGGCGTCGGTCTGGAGCGCGACGGAAAAAAGAAGAAGCGCGATCACTCGGCCGGCTCGAGGACGATCGATTTCATGACGGGCCGGGCGGCGCAGGTGAGGTTCCAGGTTTCCTGGGGCCGCCGCGCGACGAACGTCTGCTCCCGGGGACGGCCGTTCTCCTCCCAGCGGTAGGTGACCTGGACGGGCCGGAAGCCGCCCCGGGGCTCGCGGTAATCGGCGTCGATGCGGAAGCTGAAGATTCCGGTGGCGTTCCGGCTCGTGCCCGCGAAGCGCACCCAGGCCCGCCGCGTTCCGGACGGGACGTCGGAGAAGACGACGTATTTCGAAAACCCGGCCACGCCGCCGGGCGCCCGGTCCACGGTCTTCCAGGTTTTGCCTTCGTCGAAGGAAACCTGGTAATCCAGGCCGTCGCGGGCGTCCCGCGCGCGGTAGTGCGTGCCGAAGCGCAGGCGGATGAGATCCCCCGGCGTCGTCACCGGGAAGGTGATTTCGCCGCGGCCGGAGCCGTCGATGAAAAGCCCGGGCTCGAAGCCCTTGATCTCCGGGTGGAAGTCCGTGTAGACGAGCTGCTTGCCCTTGTTCCGCAGGTTGGCGGAGGCCTCGAGCGTGATCGTGCCCTCGGGCGGGCCGGCGCGGAAGGTGATCGTATTGGGCCCCTGCGCGAGCGCCGGGAGGGGCCGCTGGGAATGCTGGACGTCATGGACGATCCGGAGCGCCTCCAGGCGCGCGCCCGCGCCGCGCAGCTCGAAGCGCAGTCGGTAGTCGTAGCGCCGCAGGACGAGGGGCGAAAGGTCGATTTCGCGCTCTCCCGCGCCGCCCCCGAGGTCGCGCCAGTCCAGGCCGTGGTTGTCCGAGAAGGACACCGCGACCTGGCCCGAGGCGCGGTAGGAGAGCTTGCCCGTCAGGTAGACGTAGCTCGACGGCATCCGCAGGACGAGCACTCCCGGCCGCGAGGGGTCCCGGACCTCCGGCCGGTCGCCGAGATTGGTCGCTTCGAGGACGCCCGAGCGCCAGTCGCCGGACACGGGCAGCTCGTACTCGTGCACCCCGTTGCCCACCCGTCCGTTGGCGAGATCCCCGTCCTTGGGCGTGTATCGCAGGGCCCCCTCGCCGGCGCGCAGCTTCATGCATCCCGGTCCGCCGCCCCGGTCCATGTTGACGTGGAGTCCCTTGTTGGACCAGTGGCGGGTGAGCCGTTCGCCGGGCCGCAGCTGGATGTTGACGCGGTATCCCAGGGAATAGCCGTATTCGAAGAAGCCGTTGGCCGAGCCGTCGTATTCCATCATCGTGGAGTACCAGCCGTGCGTGCCGGCTTCGAACCACCCGTTTTCGTCGTACTGAGGGCAGCGGCGGAGAATGTCCGGGCCCCGCCGCCAGCCGCCTCCGCGCATGAATTCGCGAAGCTTTTTTTCGTTGCCCTTGAAGTCGGGGTTCTTTTCATACCATTCGCGGACGCCCGCCATGATCTCGTCCACCCCGGCCGGGGTGCCGTCGGCTTTGGGGAAGTAGCACATGAGGGAGGCGTCCAGGAGCCTCCAGGCGCCGTCGTAGAAGACTTCGGGAACGCTGTGGGCGTTGAGGATCCGGCCGCGGGCCTGGAGCCCGGCGGTCCGGGCCAGCGCGCTCACGTGGGCGGAGGCCGGCGAGCACATCGCGTAACCGTAGACGTTGAAGACCTTGATGGGATCCTGCACGAGGTCTTCGGCCTGAAGATACTCGACGGGCGGGGCGTCCTGGTGCTGGAACATGCGGACCGTCTTCCAGGCCGCCAGGGCTTTCTCGGCGTCCTTCATTCCGTCCTTGAGGAAGGACTTCTTCCAGGCTTCGAGGCTGGAGACGTCGGGCACCTTGTCGGACAGGACGGTGACGTTGCAGACGACGCCCGCGGGGCCGCGTTCGACGGCGGGGGCGGCGTCCTGAGGCCGCGCCTCCGGTGCCGCGGCCACCAGCAGGGCCAGGAGGGTCCGTCTCATGGGGCTTTCTCCCACCGCAAGCATCCAGGGGCAGGATGCGAATGACGATCACGAAGAGCGTCCCTATATAGCGTGCCCGGCGGGGGCCTTTCTGCGGCGGGAATCCGCATCCGGCGGGGCGCATCCCCGGGAGGGCGGGGCGTGTTCATAGGGTCATGAGAAACGCACTGGGCATTCTCCTGGCCGCCGTGGCGGCGGGCGCGGCTCCGCAGGAGGGGGCTCCACCGCGGCTCAATGTCCTTTTCATCGCGGTGGACGACCTGCGGCCGCAGCTGGGCTGCTATGGCGACCCCCTCGTCCGGTCGCCGAACCTGGACCGGCTGGCGGCCCGCGGGACCGTCTTTCGGCGCGCCTACTGCCAGCAGGCCGTCTGCAGCCCGTCGCGCTCGTCCCTCATGACCGGCCGCCGGCCGGACGCCACCCGCGTCTACGACCTCGAGACGCACTTCCGCAAGGCGCTGCCGGACGTGGTCACGCTTCCCCAGCATTTCAAGGCGCAGGGCTATCATGCGCAGGCCTTCGGCAAGATTTACCACGGCGGGTTCGACGACCCTCCTTCGTGGAGCGTGCCTTCTTCGGGGCCCCGCAGGCCCGCCTACGGGCCCGAAGGGCAGGCCTTTCTCAGGAAGCTTCTGGAGGACGCCCGCGCCCGCGGGCTGGATCTCTCCAACCGCCGGAACGTTCCGCGCGGCTGGGCATGGGAAGCGCCGGAGGTGGAGGATGGGGCGCTTCCGGACGGATCGCTCGCGGATCAGGCGATCGAGGCGCTGCGGGCGCTGAAGGATCGCCCGTTTTTCCTGGCGGTGGGATTTCTCAAGCCCCACCTGCCGTTCGTGGCGCCGCGGAAATACTGGGATCTCTACGATGCGGCGAAGATTCCGCTTCCGGAGGATTCTTCGCCTCCGAAGGACGCTCCTCGCTATGCGCCCACGGGCTTCGGAGAACTTCGGGCGTACCATGGAATGCCCAAGGAGGGGCCGATTCCGCCCGAGACGGCGCGGAAGCTCATCCACGGGTATCTCGCCTGCGTGAGCTACATGGACGCGCAGGTGGGCCGGCTCCTGGACGAACTGGACCGGCTGGGTCTTCGGGAGAAAACGGTCGTGGTCGTCTGGGGCGATCATGGCTGGCACCTGGGCGAGGGCGGCCAGTGGTGCAAGCACACGAACTACGAGCGGGCCACGCGGACGGCGCTGATCGTCGCGGCGCCGGGGCGGAAGGCGCCGGGACGTTCCTCCGGGGCGCTCGTGGAGCTCGTGGACGTCTATCCGACGCTTCTGGAGCTGTGCGGTCTTCCGGGCGTCGAGGGGCTCGAAGGGACCAGTTTCCGGCCGCTCCTGGACGATCCCGACCGGCCCTGGAAGAAGGCGGCGTTCAGCCAGTACCCGCGGACGATTCCCGGGGTGGGGCGCGCGATGGGGTACTCCGTGCGCACGGACCGGTATCGGCTCGTGGAGTGGAGCGTTCCGGGCAAGGATTTCCGGGAGTACGAGCTTTACGACCACGAGGCCGACCCCGCCGAGAGCGTGAACCTGGCCGGGCGGCCGGAACACGCGGATCGGGTTCGGGAGCTGGCGGCGGTGCTCCGGGCGGGCTGGCCCGCGGCGCGCCCGTAGAGGAAAGCGTCAGAAACCCCGGTTGATCTTGATCTTCCCCGAGTCGGCGGCGGAGCGGCCGGCGTCGGCGCCGCGCAGGGCGGAGGTCGATCCGCTGGTGACCCCCTTGAGGAGGAGCCGGAGGTCTCCGGGATTCTGGGTCGAGGCGAGCGCTTCCTCCTCCGCCACGACGCCGTCCAGAACCAGGCGGGCCAGCGCCTGGTTGAAGGTCTGCATGCGGTAGAAGTCGCCCGACGCGGCGATGGCCTTTTCGATCTGCGAAGTCTTCCCCTCCGCGATGAGCTCGCGGATGTTGGGGGAGTTGATCATGACCTCGACGGCGGCGACACGCCCCTTGCCGTCGGCCCGCCGGACGAGGCGCTGGCTGATGACCGCCTGGAGCGTGAGGGCGAGCATCGCGCGCACCTGGGGCGCGGCCGCGGAGGGGAAGGTGTCCACGATCCGGTCCAGGGTCTGCTTGGCGTCGTTGGTGTGGAGGGTGGAAAAGACGAGGTGTCCCGTCTCGGCCGCGTGCATCGCCAGCTCGATCGTCTCCATGTCGCGCATCTCGCCGATGAGGATCACGTCGGGGTCCTGGCGCAGGGCGCGGCGGAGGGCTTCGTGAAGGGACTTGACGTCGGTTCCGAGCTGGCGCTGGTTGATCGTGCACTTCCTGTCGGTGTAGACGAATTCGACGGGGTCCTCGATCGTCACGACGTGGAGCGACTGGGTCTCGTTGAGGTGCTCGATCATGGCGGCAAGGGTCGTGGACTTGCCGCTGCCGGTGGGGCCCGTGATGAGGACGAGGCCGTGGGGGGCCTTGCAGATCTCCTTGAGCACGTCCGGCAGGCCCATCGCCTCGATCGTCGGCGCCGCCAGAGGGATCATGCGGAGCGCGGCGCCGAACTGTCCCATCCGCCGGAAGGCGTTCACGCGGAAGCGGGCGACGCCGGGCAGGAGGTACGACGTGTCGCATTCGAAGTTCGCCTCCAGGGCCGCCAGCCCCTCCCGGCCCAGCATCTGAAGAAGCAGCCCCTTCATGTCGTTCTCCGCGATCTCGGGCAGCTCGGTGGGCACGAGGTCGCCGGAGATGCGCATGAGCGGAGGCCGGCCGACCTTGAGATGCAGGTCCGAGCCGCCCCGCACGATCAGTTCTTGAAGGATCTGGTCCAGCTGTATCGAGGTCAGTCCGTCGCCCACCTCGGCCCGCGCGCGGTCGAGCTCCTGGGCGTGGAAGACCTCCTGGAGGGCGTTGCGGACCTGGATGCGGAAGCGGGAGGGATCGACGGGTTTGGCGACGAAATCGACCGCTCCGAGCTTGAGCGCGGCCACGATCTCGTGAGGCGCCACCTGGGCGCTCAGGGCCAGGAATGCCGTGTTCGGGTATTCCCGCCGGAGTTCCCGCAGGAGGTCCAGGCCCGGCGTGTCCGGGAGCGAAAGCTCCAGGACGCAGGCCGTCGGCGGCGCCGTTCGGAAGGCCTCGCGGGCGGCCGCCCCGCTCAGGACGCACTGAAGCTCGAGGCCCTCGGGCTCGAGCGTCTCCCGGAGTCTCCCGAGGGACACGGGATCCGGGTCCACGACGACGACGCGGGGCGCGGGAGGTCGGCTCGCTTCCATGGTGCCCATCCGGAAGGTGACGATGCATGAAGGATACATCACGGAACGCCGGGACGCAAAACTTCTTCCGGCCGCGAGCCTTCCGCCTCCGGAGGGTGTTTCATGGATGTGCGCGTCGAGACGCTTCGAAGACTGTCGGCGCTCGCGATCCTCTGCGCGGCGGCGTCATGCGCCGCGCCGGAGGAGACCCGGGCGGGCCGGCGGCCCAACGTCGTGCTCATCTTCATGGACGACCTGGGGTATGCGGATATCGGTCCGTTCGGCGCCAAAGCGCATCGGACGCCCCATCTGGACCGCCTGGCCCGGGAAGGGCGGATCTTCACGGACTTCTACGTTTCGCAGGCCGTCTGCTCGGCGTCCCGGGCGAGCCTTCTGACGGGCTGTTACAACGTCCGGGTCGGCATCTTCGGCGCGCTCGGCCCACGGTCCAAAGTGGGTCTCGCCGACGGCGAGGTGACGCTGGCGGAACTTTTCCGGAGCCAGGGATACGCCACCGCCTGCTTCGGCAAGTGGCACCTGGGCGACGCGCCCGAGTTCCTCCCGACGCGGCACGGCTTCGACGAATACTTCGGGCTGCCTTACTCGAACGACATGTGGCCCTTTCATCCCACGGCGCGCCACTTTCCGGATCTTCCGCTTCTGGAGGGGACGCACCCGGTCCGTCCCCAGGTGACGCCGCGGGACCAGGAGATGCTGACGACTTGGTACACGGAGCGGGCGGTCGCGTTCATCGAGAAGAACCGGTCCCGTCCGTTCTTTCTCTACGTGCCGCACAGCATGGTGCACGTGCCCCTCCACGTGTCGGACCGGTTCCGCGGGCGGAGCGGCGCGGGGCTGTTCGGGGACGTTCTCATGGAGGTGGACGATTCGGTGGGCCGGATCGTCGAGGCGATCCGCCGGAACGGGCTGGAACGGAATACGCTCGTCCTTTTCACCTCCGACAACGGGCCGTGGCTGCCGTATGGCGACCATGCCGGGTCGGCGGGTCCTTTCCGGGAAGGCAAGGGCACGACCTTCGAAGGCGGGGTCCGGGTGCCTCTGATCGCCTGGGGGCCGGGGACGATTCCGGCGGGGACCGTGTGCCGCGAGCCGGCCATGACGATCGACGTTCTGCCCACGATGGCGCGGCTGATCGGGGCGGCGCTTCCGGAACATCCGATCGACGGGCGGGACATCGGTCCGCTCCTCCGGGGGGAGCCCGGCGCGCGCAGTCCGCACGAGGCGCTTTACTTCTACTGGCACCGCGAGCTTCAGGCGGTCCGCTGGGGACGCTGGAAGCTTCATTTCCTTCACACCTATCCGACGCTGGCGGGCCGTCCGGGAGGGAAGGGAGGCCTGCCCGCCCGCACCGAGACGGGGCGGATCGAGCTTTCGCTTTTCGATCTCGAACGCGATCCGGGCGAAACGCGGGACGTCCAGGCGGAGCATCCGGAGGTCGTCGCGCGGATCCAGACGCTGGCGGAGGCGATGCGCGGCGATCTCGGGGACTCCGCGCTCAAGCGGCCGGCGACGGGCGCGCGCGAGCCGGGCCGGCTCCGGTAGCGCCGCCTCAGGACGAGCCGAGGGATCGGATTTCGGCTTCCGCGGCGCCGATCTCCTCCGGGGAGGCGAGGACCCGGAATTCGATTTCGTAGCGCCGGCGCTCCCCGGGGGCCAGGAAGGGCAGCGTTCCCTCGCGGCGGAGCCGCTCGCGGGGCACGGGGTGAACGTTGCCCGGTTCCGTGCCGACGACGTACGTCCCCGGTCCCATCATCTTCCACTCCGTGAAGCACGGGAGCGCCGAAACGGGAAACCGCAGGAGGTATCCGAGGCCCCGTCCCCCCTGAAATCCGCGGTTCACGAGCGCCACCGCGGTCCGGCCGTCGGGTCCCGCCCGCAGCGTGTGGAAATAGAGGCGCTCCGGGTATCCCGGACTCGGCGGAAGAAAGCGGGCGAAATCGCCGGGCTCGCGCTCGGAGACGGGATTGGCGGGGCGGACCTCGGAGGAGGCGGTCAGGAGCTCGGCCGTTTCGTCGAGGAGCGGAAAGCCGCCGTTGACGTGATAGAGGACCATGTGGGGAACCGGTTCGGCGCCGAGGTTTTCCACGGTGTCTTCGAGGAACAGCCGGTTTTCTCCGAGCGCCGTGGAGAGGCGGCGCGAGAGGGTCACGTGTTCGCCGAAAACGGCCGCCTCGCGGATCCGCCCGCGGATCTCGATCCGATAGTCGTCCCCCTCCCAGTTCTCCAGGACGGCGACCTCGCGGGCGGGAAGGTAGGACGCCCGGCCGTGCAGGCCGAGGGCGCGGCCCTGGTCCACGTGGGGCGGTCCCAGGTAGGTCAGCCCGCAGGTGACGGACAGGCCGCCGGCGAATCCGCGCAGCCAGCCGAGTCCTTCGGGCTCGAAAAAGGCCGGGTGAAGGGGGCCCGTGGGAGAAAGCCAGGCGAGCGAAGCGCCCTGATATTCCGCCATCCAGACGTCCAGGCCCCGATCCGGCAGGACGACGAAGCGGAAGCCGGTGCCCGTGCGGACGTCGATGGCCCGGACGCCGCGCTCCGGGCCGTCCTGCAGCGTGATCGGCACGGCGCCGCCGATCTGACGGAGGTCTCCCACGCGTGCCAGAAGCGACCGGCGGTCCCACGTTCTTCCGAAGAGCTTCATGGCGGGCGCCCCGAGAGTATAGGCCTTTCGTCCGACCGGACTCAACGACTTTGCGCCTTTTGTGTCACACGAGGAGAGAGACAGGCATAAGTATAGGGGGGCGAGGTAACGCGGAGGCTTTTCCTATGAGGATCGGGATCTATCTCGCCCTTTGTCTGGCCGCCGTTCCCCAGCAGGACCCCAACCGCAAGCCCGGCCAGGGGTTCAAGCCCAATCCCGCCGTCGATCAGAAGAACGTGGACGAGGCCATCCGGCGGGGCCTCGAATACCTCAAGACCTCCGACTCTCCCTCCGGGGCCCATAGTTCAAACTCGAACGAGCTGAAGCTTTTGACCTTCATCCACGGAGGGCTCGCCGAGGACGACCCGGTCTTCCAGGCGTTGCTCAAGGAATGCCTCGAGGCCAAGCTCGAGCGGGTCTACAACGTGTCGCTGCTGGCGATGTGCCTGGAGGAGCTGGACCGCGTGAAGTACCAGGGCAAGATCGTGCAGTGCGCGCAGTTTCTGATCGACAACATCAAGGCGGACGGAGGCTTTTCGTACGGCGAGCCCACCGTGTACGCCCTGGAGGTTCCGACGACGGGATCGCGTCGGGAGGTGGCCTCAGGGGGCGGCCGTCCGGCGGCGTCCGGGGAGCGCGAGAAGCCCAAGGTCGCGAAGACCGTTCCCGTCCGTAAGATGAAGGAAGGTCCCGCGCAGCGGAGCGACAACTCGAATTCGCAGTACGCGGCGCTCGGGATGCGGGCCTGCCACGACGCGGGGGTCGTCTTTCCGCGCGAGTGGGTGGAGCGCGCCCGGGCGTACTGGGCGGCCAACCAGCATCCCGGCGAGAAGGGCAAGGACGCCGGCGCCGTGGCGACCGGGGGAACGCCTCTGGGGGATCCGCGCGGCTGGTGCTACGACGACGGGGACGGCAACGCCTGCGGCCGCGGCGGGCAGGCCTACGGGTCCATGACGGCCGGCGCGATCGGCGCCGTGTGCATTTACGATTACATGCTCAAGAAGGATTGGAAGAAGGACAAGGTGGTTCTCGACGGCCTGGCGTGGCTGGACAAGTACTGGTCGGTGAAGGAGAACGGCCCGGAGGCGGAAACGGGCCGCGGGGCGAAGAACGCGTGGCTCTACTACTACCTTTACGCGATCGAACGGGCGGGAATGCTCTACGACACGGCGCTCATCGGAAACCACGACTGGTACCTGGACGGGGCCCGCGAGCTTCTGGCCGCGCAGCGGCCCGACGGGAGCTGGAACGCGAGCCACTTCAACAAGCCCACGTGGGACACCTGCTTCGCGATTCTCTTCCTCAAGAGGGCGACGCGCCGCCTGACCGCCAGCGGCCCCGGCCGGTAGCCTCCTCGGGCGCGCGCGGCCCCGCGCGAAGGCGTCGGGGCAGGTTCGAGCGCTTCGGAGCCGGAGCACATCGACCGGCTCCGGATCCTGACGGTGTGGCCCCTGATCGGTCCTGGAAGGGGCCCTCGTTCCTTAAGGCGTCCGTTCCGACTCCGGAAGGTGAAGGACCGTGACGCCGACGCAGTCCCAGGCCTTTCCCCCGCGGCGGTTGATGTTCCAGGTCACGTAGAGCCTGTCCCCCGCGGGATCCACCGCCATCGCATAGGTGCCGACGAGCGCCGCGCCGTATTTCTCCTTGTAAAAGGGATGAAGGAACGCGACGACTTTTCGGAGACCCGTCCGGACGTCGAACTGGACGACGGGCGTGCCGTCCCGGTCCGTGCCCCCGTGGGCGCCCGCCGAGTAGTAGAGAAAGCGCCCCGCGGGATCGGCGTCGAGGGTCGCGATGTACTGCTGATTCCCGACGGCCGCCTCCCCCAGCTCCCGCAGCTCCTCCTTGCGCGTGTCGAAGGCGTAGAGCCGGGTCGGCGTCTCGTGCGAGGCGATGTAGACGACGCCGTCCGGGGTTTCCGGCGTCGTGGCGCGCATGGAGAGCCGAACCGGAAGCTCGACGGGCGCCTCGCCGGGACGGGCCGGATCGTAGCGCCGCAGCGCGCCCGGGCCGTTGCCGGGCACGAAGTAGACCTTGCCGCTGGAAGCCGCCAGGATCATGCACCGCGCCGGGCCGTCCGGTCCCGCGTAGAGCACCTTCCGCGACCGCACGTCGTACGCGAAGAAGTGCACGTCCTTTTCGCCTTCCCCGGAGGCCGTGCCGCCGTAGAAAATCAGGCGCTTGGGGTCGAGCATGCCGTTCGGAATGCTGTGCCGCGGCACGGGGCCGCACGCCAGGACTTCCGCCCGGCCGGTTTCCGGATGGACGCGCACGATATAGTCGCCCTTGAAGGTGGGATTCGACCGCGTCGCCGCCGGCGAACCCCGGTGGGTCGAGAAGTAAAGCCAGCCGTCTTCGCCCCGGTCGATCCGGCTGTGGATCTTGCCCGGTGTGTAGTGCCCCGGCGGGAGATTCAGAAGCTCCTGGAGATCCACCAGGCGGCGCCAGGAGCGGGCCGCGGGGTCGTAGGCGTAAACCCGCGCGGTTCCGGTCTTCGACGGATCCTTGCCCTTGCCCGGCGCAAGGTGGTCCCCGAGCGACGTGTAGTACGTGCCGCCGAAGGCGAGACTGTCCCCCCACGTGGACCACGGCGCGCCCGGATAGTCCTGCCCGGGAATGTACGAGAAATCCACGGTCGGAGGCGTTCGCGCCACGGCGATCCCGGGTTTGAGCGGTCCGGGCGGCTGGAGGAAGAGGTCGGACGTGTCCGTCACGACCTCCTTGCCGTCCGGAAGCCGCGGGGGGAAGGGGATGTCCTGCGCGGCTCCCAGGAGCGCCGCCGCGCCGAACGCGATCCTCAAGAAAGACATGGGGCCGATCCCTCCTTCCTTATTCATGGGCCCGCGAGGGTGACCCGCCCGGCCGGAACGCCCCGGCGGACGATTCTGCCCTTGCCGTGGGGAAGAAGAACTTCCAGGTCGCACGCCGTTTCCTTCCCCAGGCCGAAATGGGCCGCGGCCGGCTGCCCGGACGTGTATCCGTACCCGACGGCGATTTCGCGCGCGCCGAGAAGCGCGGCCGGATCCCCCAGCTTTCCCGCGGCGTACGCGCGCACCTGCGCGCCGACTCCCATGCGGTTGACCCCCGGCCCTCCCTCCACGCGGACGTCCAGTCCCGCGCCCCCCGCCGTCTCGTTGCGCAGAAGAAGCGACGGCGCCTCCAGCCACCAGCTCGCCAGGAAGAGATCCAGCCGCCCGTCGTTATCGAAGTCGCCGGACGGCCCGGGCGCGGTGTAGAGAATCTTCCGGTCGCTCAGCACCTTCCGGAAGAATTCCCCCGAGCCTCGGATCGCGCGGTCCTCGTCCGTGGGGAAATCGACCGCGCCGAGCGCTTCTTCCCGGAAGCGGGGGATCCCTCCGGAGGCGCCGAGATTCCGGAAGAGGAGCGGACGCGGGCGGCCTCCCGCGAAGACGACGACGCTGGCGTAAAGGTCGGGGCGGCCGTCGTTATCGAAATCCTGAATCTCGACGTGCGGGGCTTTCATGGGAATGGGCGTCAGGCCCGCCTCTTCGGTGACGTCCCGGAAGCTCGGCGGGTCGCCCCCGAGATTGAGGTAGAGCCGGAGGGGAACGGGCTTTCTCCACGGCGCCTCGAAGTGCTGGCCGACGAGAATGTCCGGCCGCCCGTCCCCGTTCACGTCGCCGAAGCAGACCCCCGCCGGGGTGTCCTCGCCCCGGGAAAGATTCCAGTCGAAGACGGCGCGGCTTCCCGGGGGCTCGACGAACCGGCCCCGGCCGTCGTTCAGAAAGAGCCGGTTTCCGCCGTCGCGTCCGGCCGCGAAGAAGTCCGGGCGGCCGTCTCCGTTGAGATCCCCCGCGGCCACCCCGAGCGCGGGAAGCACCGCGGGGAGCCCCGCTTCGTCGGTCACGTCCCGGAAACGCAGGTTTCCGAGATTCCGGAAAAGACGCGAGCGTTTTCCGCCCCGGTAGGCGCCGAAGACGCAGTCGCCCACGAGAAGATCGAGGAGTCCGTCGCCGTCGTAGTCGAGCGCCGCGGCGCTCCGGCCGGCGAAGCCGGAAGGCGGGCAGGCGCCGTTGCCGGCGGAGACGTCGGTGAACCTTCCGCCGCCCTCGTTCCGAAAGAGCGTGCAGGGCGCCCACGCCCGGCCGTCCTTTCCGGTCCCGGGCATTCCCGCCACGTAGAGGTCCAGGTCGCCGTCGTTGTCGAGGTCGCAGAAAAGCGCGGAATTCGAGCGCGTGGAGAGGCGCAGCGCCTCCTGGTCGTCGAGGCGGAACTTTCCGTCGGAGTTCCGGAAGAAGAGATTGGCTTTCGAGCCCTCGGAGCGGAACGTGCCCACGTAGAGATCGATCCAGCCGTCGTTGTCCGCGTCGCCCCATCCGGCGGCGTGCCCGCGGATGCCCGCGACTTCGGGGAGGAGCCCGGCTTCCTCCGTCACGTCCCGGAAGGAGAACGCGGGCTTTTCCTGGCCCGCGAGAGCCGCCAGCGCGAGCGCCACGAGTTCCTTCATGGGTTCCCCGATTCGAGGAGAAGAATGTCGCCCTCCGCCAGATGGGGGAGGCGGACGGTCGTCGTCTCGCCGGAGGTGTCGGCCGGCAGCGCGCGATCCAGCGCCAGGGACCGCACCCGCGCGATGGAGCCGGCGCCGCGGATCCGGATCGTGAGATCCGTCGCGGCTGCCGGTTCGGCTCCCCCGGCGGGGAGGGCTCGGTAGGCCCAGTTGGCCAGCGTCACCGCGAGGCGCCCGTTCGCGGCGTTTCGGAGGAGGAGCCCTTCGACCGCGGGGGCGGAGGCGTCCACGACGGGGGCCACGCGCGCGAGCGCCGGGGCCGCGATCCAGGAGCGTCGCTCCGCGGAAAGGTCGCGGGACAGGTCGAAGCCCGCCGCGCGCAGGGGGGCGCTGTACTCGAGTCCGGGGAAGAAGGCCGCCACGTAGGCTTCCCCCCGGCCGAAGGCGTTGCGCGTGACGGCCGGCGAGCCGTCTTCGAACCGGGCCACGACTTCGGCGGTCGAGGGCCGAAGCTCCTCGCGGCCGATGAGGATCGGAAACGAGCCCGCGAACGGGCCCGAGGGGACGACGCGCGCTCCCGGCGGGACGGGAGCCAGGACGTTCCGGGGATCGTCGTAGGGTTCCAGGCGCGTGGCTCCGTAGAGGGCGACCCGATAGAAGATCCGGGGTTCCTGGCGGTCCTTGAGGCCCAGGACGGGCTCCAGGGCCCGCAGCGGCCGGTGAGCTTCGTCGTAGGCGAGTCCGCCGCCGCTGGTGTAGAGCGTTCCGCCGTCGCGGACCCACTGGGCGACCTTTTCGGCGGCGGCCCGCGTGAGGTGAGGTCCGTTGATGTAAAGGACCTTGTAGCGGGAAAGATCGGCTCCGGCCAGGAGGGTTTCGTCCAGCGGATCGACCGGCACGTGGGCGTGCTGGAGGGCGGCGTAGATCCACTTGGCGTTTTCCCAGGCGGCGGCCTTGGCGGGGGCCGCTCCGGAGAGACCCAGCCAGCGCTCCGAGGCGCCGGGGTTGACGATCCCCGCTTCGGCGGGCCTGGCCCAGGAGGAGCCGTAGAGGGTCTCCTCGGCGGCGCCCAGAAGCCGCGCCGCCCGGCAGACCTGTTCGAGGGCGTCGGGCCGCTCCGAGAAGCTGTCTCCTTTGAAGTAGTCCGGCCCGTAGGTGTACCAGTAGATCATCCGGGCGCCGCGGGAGGCGGCCGCCAGCGCCCGCTGGAGAGGCGCGCCGCGGTGGGGCTTGACATAGATGCCGAACCGCAGGCCCAGGTCGGCCGTCACGACGCGCGCCACGTCGCAGAGGTAGCTGTCCCATCCCCAGACGCGCGGGTCGCGGTTGGACGTTTCGTAGACGAAGGCGTTGTCCGCGTGGCGGTAGAAGTCGAAGAAGTCCAGGCTGTGGCCCCGCATGAGAAAAGTGTTTCCGCGAAGGGCGTACGAAAAAAGCCACGGCTGTCGCAGAGACGGATCGGCCTTTTTCTTCGCGTTGGCCCGGGCGAGGGCCTCCCGAAGCGGCGTGAAAAGGCGCGCCGTGGCGTAGGCGCCGAACCGGGCGGTCTGGTAGGCGGCCAGGGCGAAGGAGGGATCGCGGAGCGGCGCTCCGGGGACGGTAGGATCCACGGGGCGCACCTCGCTCCAATCCGTTTTTCCGAAGTCGGCGGGTCGCAGCCCCTGCGTTCGCACGAAGTCCTGGAAGGCCCGGGTGCAGTCGGCGCAGGCCGGAGCGTGCTTCGCTTTGCCTTCGGGCGTCTGGTCGAAGACGGAGCCGATCTCGTCCACCGTGAGCAGCCACACTTCGTCGACGGGGTCCTTGAGGTGTTCGAGGGCCTGGGCGATCTGGGCTTCCTGGAGCCGGGACACGGCGGGGTTGAAGGGGCATCCGGCGCCGGGCGTGGCGGCCGCGTCGCGGCGGGGACGCAGGACCGGGAATCCGTGGACGGCGTCGATCCATCCGCGCGCGAAGGCGGCCCCCGGTCCGGTCCGTTCGGCGATGCGCGTTTCCATCCAGGCCGGCCGCGCGCGGAGGGCGTTGACGCCGAGCCGGCGCAGCGTGCGCAGCTCGGTTTCGACGACGGCGGGATTCGTGTGGCGGATGCCGTAGCCGGCGCCGGCGCCGTATCCGCCGAGGTCGGTGACGATCATGTAGCGTTCGGGGAGGGGCCCGGGAGGGCCGGGGAGCGCTTCGATCCGTTCCGCGCGCGCCCGCGCGTAGGAAGAAAGTCCTCCAAGTTCGGCGGCGAAGTCGGGGGCGTCGGGCGTTTTCCCTCCGGCCGCGCGGAACGCGGGGATGCAGATTCCCACGGTGGGGCCGTCCGGGCCCGCTTCTTCGAACGTGCGGACGGTCTTTCCCCGGTACTGGAACTCGAACTCGACGCGGACGTTCTTGAGGGCGGGGCGGTCTTTCCGGTCTCCCGCCGCCGGTTCGAGCGTGAAGGTGACGAACAGGCGGCGGGGGAAGCGCCGCGCGAAGGAGGCGACGGGCACGGGGTCCGACCAGGCGCCGGGAGCGAGATTCTCGGCCAGCGTGCCGGAGGTGACGTTCCCGCCCAGGCCTTCTCCTCCGTGGCGCCACCGGAGGCGGACGGGGACGGAAGGCGTGGAGGCCGCGACCCGGGCGCGCAGGGTGAATTCCGGCGGCGGAGCGAAAGAGGACGGGTCGGCGTCGGCCCGGTCCTTTTCCTGTCCCCAGGTCGCCAGCGCCAGGAGCGCCGCCCAGCGGAGCATCGAAAGTCCCTCCAGCTTCCGATATTGCGCGGGCGCCGGAACGGTTAACCTCAGGATATCCTGCGGAATGGAAGGATGGTGGACGACGCGGAGGTTTCGAGCGCCCTGGCGCGGGCGAAGGCGGGGGACGCCGACGCCTATGGGGGGGTGGTCCGGGCGTATCAGGCCCGGCTGAGGGCGTTCCTGGCGGGGTACGTGCCGGGACCGGAGTGGGTGGACGATCTGGCGCAGCAGGCGTTCGTGAGCGCCTACCGGGCGCTGGGGAATTTCGAGGTCGGAACGGACTTCTACGCGTGGCTCCGGGCGATCGCCTACAACCACCTGCGGGCGGAGCTGGAGCGGGCGCGACGCCGCAAGCGCCTGGAGCGGGACTACCTCCTCGAGGTGACGGCCGGTGAGCTGAGCCGCCGGCTGGAGGAGGAGCCGGACGAAGAGCGGATCGGCGCGCTTCGGGAGTGCGTGGGGCTTCTTTCGGGGACGGCGCGGGAGCTGGTGCGGCGCTACTACGGCGAAGGCCTGTCGCTCGGGGCGTTGGGGGAAGCGCTCGGGCGGACTCCGGAGAGCCTGAAAGTGTCGCTCTTCAAGATCCGGGCTCGTCTGAAAAAGTGCATCGAGGGGAAGCTTCGGGGCTCGCCGGCCCCGACGGCGCCGTGAGCATGGACGCGGAGCTCGAATCGCTGATCCGGGAGCATCTGGAGGGGAGCCTGGACGCGCCGGGCCGGGAGCGGCTGGCGCGGCGGCTGGCGCAGGATTCGGAGGCGCTCTCCGCGTTCGCCGATCAGCTCGAGGTGCATCATCGTCTGAAGGTCCTTCTGGCGGAACGGGCCGATCTCTTTACGGATTCGGTGCTCCGGGAGATCCGCTTTCTGGCCGACGCGCCGCGGTTTTCGCAGGAGGTGGTGGGGCGGATCAAAGGCCTTGAGGGGCGGGCGGTTTCCAGGCCGCGGCCCGCCCCCGTGTGGGCGGCGGCGGTGTTCCTGGCGATCCTGGGGGCGATTCTCCTTTTCCCCCGCGCGCCGCGGGAAGGAGGCCCCGTCGTGGCCGCGGCGACGTCGGAGGTCGTGGTCGAGCGCGGCGGGCGGGCGATGGCGGCGCGGGAAGGTCTCGATCTTCGGGCGGGCGACCGGCTGCGGATTCCGGAGGGCGGGTTTCTCGTCGTCCGTGGGGCGGGCGTGTCGCGTCTGGAAGCGGGTCCGGGGCGCGTGGACGTTCGCGGGGGGGAGGTTCCGCTGCATCTTCCCGAAGGGCGGTTCGGGGCGGCGCTTCCGGCGGTCCTTTCGACGCCGGCGGGGACATTCGAGGGCGCGTCCGGATGGGTGGCGCTCGAGGTCGGGGCGTCGGAAGTGCGGCTCGAAGCGGAAGGGGCCGGGGGGCGGTGGCGGGGGGCCGGGGGGCGGCCCCTGGAGG